>NZ_CABRJC010000004.1:0-124063 GCF_902471145.1 uncultured Merdimmobilis sp. | reverse complement strand
CAGGTTCCAGGGTGACCCGATAGGGGGATGCCATTCGGGTCCCTATGAAACTCCACCACATCGCATGCACCGCTGAGCCTTAAGCGATGGGAAACCACCCGCATCCCACGAAATAGAAGAAGATCCCCTCTCGACTCCCTATCGGTTTCATCATGGCACCGTTCATGGAACACTTGGCCTTTTGCTGTCCGCTCATTCTCCTGCCACTGTCCCTCCAAATGGATCAGTGCCCACTGCCGTCTGCAAAAGGCAAAATGCTGGATGCCGGAAAGCTGGAGATACTCCTCTTCCACCGCTTTTACCCCTTTCGGATACAGGTGACCCCGGCGGGCAATGCCTCTTCTGCAACCGACACCTCATAATCGCCATAACACCGGGCTACAGCGACTTCTTCTTTTCGGCGGACCTCCACCAAATCAAACAATTTGTGGGAGGGGGCGTTGCCAAGTTCACAATCGTGGCGGAAGATAATCAAGTCGCGGACTGCCATTTTGCCCCGGGCGGCGGAGTGATCGTTCTCAAACAGATTTAAAATGGCTTCCCACAGAAGTTCCAAATCCTCCTGGGAAAAACCGGTGGTTTTGCGGGCCAAATTGGCGGAGATATACCCTTCCGCCCGGTACAGCCCATAGGGGACAATGTACTTGCGGCCCATCTCTGTCCCTTTGCCCTCCGCATCCTTTTCAGTGGTGATGGCCACTCGGGTGATGGTGACCTCCTGGGGGACGATAGGGTCCACCGACCGGGCAAAGCTGAGCTGCACCGGGCCGCGGACCTGCCCACAGTTGAGGGCCCCTTTGACAAAGGTGGTCATCACTGCGCCGAAAGCACGGATGTCAAAGAAGTTTTGACACATAAAGTCCCGGATCTTCACATCCAGTTGGGGGTCAGCCTTTTTCGCTGCTTTCAGATCCCCAGTCACCCCCAAATAGGTTAGCGCCTCGTTGTCGCTGCGGTTGAGGGGGACCTGATCCTTGATATAAATGCGATACCCAGGGGTGTCTTCTTTGACCGTCTCCACATAATTGCGGATTTTGCGTTTGAGGCATACGTCGGTGACAATCCCATAGCCGCTTTCGGGGTCAATGCGGGGCATATTGCCTGCGTCGGGGTCGCCGTTGGGGTTGCCGTTCTCCACATCGAATAAAATGACAAAATCATACCGGTTTTGGATGGGCTCAGACATTTTCGATTTCCTCCTTTTTTGTATACCGCTTCTGGGTCTGGTGGTAATACCCCAGCTGGAATGCCCCTTGCTCCGGCAGGGTCATCCGGGCGGGGTAGGTCTCTTGTATCCGCTTCACCAAACCGCCGATCTGCTTGCTGTAGTAGACCTTCTGGGCAGTGCCCAGTTTGCGCAGGTGCTTTTCGGAAAGGTTCAGCAGCAACGGAAAGATGGTCGCCGGTGTGGCGGCCGCAGAGTTGAAGTATTTATCCTTGATGGTGCTGTTGATGCCGGGGTTGGCTGCGTTTTGCAGCCCTTCCAGCACCGAGAACAGGCGCCCCAGAACATAGGGGAGATAGGAGCTGTTTTCATTGAGTTCCACCGTCAAAACCTCCTTTGGACAGGCGGGCGTTTGGTTGCGCAGGTAGTATGCTTTTAAGATGGCGGCCCGGCCCCGGGTCACCTCCCGCTCCGCACGGATGCGCAGGGCGGTGAGGGTGAGCAGGGTAGAAGGGTACCGGCTCCCGCTGAGGATGGCCCGCAGAAGGTCGCCTGCCATCTGGGGGGAGGCTGTTTTCTCCCGGGATTTCTGGTTGACCGTCTCGGCCAGCAGCTTCCACAGGGGAAGCCTCTCTGTCTGGTCAAAGGCGGGCCGCTGGATTTCCAGCCGCTCATAGTGCTCTTCAATGTGGCGCAGCATCCCCCCGAAGCTGTTTTGGTAGAAAAACCGCACCGACAGCCGGCCCTCGTTGGGGGAGAGGCCCAGCACGTAAAACCGGGTTTGAGGGTCTAGTTCCGCCCCCTGCCACTGGATGGATTCCCCCGCGGACACGGCCCGGAGGATGCGGCTTAAATCCTGCTGGGTGATGGCGTCGCTGTCCCCATACAAGGCGGCCATGCCAACCTCTTGGTAAGCGGGTTCCCCGCCCTCAGCCCAGAACACTACTGTGGTGTCCCCCACCGTCTGGGTATACTCCCGGTCGGCCAGTAGGTGGTTGAGGGCAGTGGTGTAGGCAAAGGCCGCATAGGCCCCCACCGGGGCGTTGGCGTTTTGCTCCCGGTCATAAGAGCAAAAGGCCGGGGCGTTGAAGGAGACGAGGGCCGCCCCGCTGGGCTGGGCCCCCCACACCCCTTTGATGAATGGGTGGGTCAGCTCCACCGGGCCGGTTTCCCCGGTCACCAGGCAGCACATGGTGGGGCCGTCCCCGCCCCGGTTATAATAGGATTGCCACGCGGCGCGGATCTCCGGGTCCCGAAGTGCCTCCTGGCCTTCCACCCAGAAAACCAGGTTGTCCCCGGCCATCAGATCCTTCCAGTTCTCGGCGAGGGCCGGGTGTTGGGAGGCCGTCTGGGGGTCCCATCGGCGGAAAAATCCGGTGATCGCCTGGGCCGCCGGGGAGGGGAGGCCCTCCAGCAGCTCCAGATGAAGAGCCTTGCAGGCCGCAAAACACTCGCCGGCCCGTTTGGGGTTCCCCTTGCCGTCCACCCCGAGAAAATAGCCGCTGTGGTCGCACAAAAAGTTCGCTTTCGGTTTTGTACCAGAACGACCCACAGGCATGGGGACTTCCATCTTGCGGGGGAGAAGCTCCGCCTTTTTCCCCCGGAGCTGTTCTGTCTTCAAAGGGAGCAAGGCGAGAATCTCCCCTTCCAGGGACAGGTCCAGGGCATAGGAGACTTTTGCTGTCCCCCAGCCTGGCCGGGGAATCCGGCCCAGGGAAAGCAGGTCTTCATAATGGCGCGTCAGCGCATGGAGAATCATCGGAACACCTCACAGTGATCCAGCGATAAGACCCCTTGTTCCAGCTTGGCCCGGAAAAAGATGGGGGTGATGTTGGCCGGATCGGCATAGTCCATATCGTAGAGCATCAGCCCTAGGTCTCTGGTTTCCCCGATGGCGGGGACAGTGGCCCCTTCCCAGCTGCGGAAATGGGCGGGGAACTCCCTGCATCCAAAATAGGGCTGGTGAAAACACTGTCCCTTTTCCATCCGGCGGCGGATGATGTCCTGGAATTTCCCTGGGTTGTCACTGGGGCTGGCCTTGTCGGTCATCTCAAAATGGGCCTCAATCACATAGTGGACGTCTTGCAGCACCATGGCGGCCCGCTGCTGGATGTCCTGGGAGGCTGCCAGGTACAGGGGTTTTCCATTCCCCTGCATGACTCCTTTTGCCGCGCTGGACACCACTTTGCTTTTGACCTCATTGCGCCGGATGTTGGTAAACCGGATGGGGGAGAGCACATAAATCTTGTCGATGATCCACCGCAAGCCCGGGTGGTAGTAGATGGCCTCCACCAACCCCCGCGCTGCGGAGGGGGTCATCACGTCATAGGAGACCCGTTCCACCTTCAGCTCCGGGCGGCTGAAGCAGGCGTAAGCTCCCCAGACCTCCAACCGAATCATTGTATCCACTCCTTTCTCAAGCTGTCCTTTGTCCCCATTATCCCACAAAACGGCTTTCTCTTCCAGAAGAATTTGGTCATTACGATGATTTTCGACATATCAAGACATCAAATTCTGTATAAAACACAAAAATTCTACATCTGTATATAGCAAAACGCCGGAGGGGATACTGCCCCTCCGGCGTTTTATCTGGCTTTCTGTCACAGGAACCACCCTTTTCCGGTTTCCACATCCAATTGAAGGCCGGTATCCCCGTGGTAAAACGCGGGGTCCCGCAGGACGGCGGCCTCCTCCACTTGTTCCAGCGCCCCAGCGTCAAAAAGAGCTTGGTAGTGCTGGGGGTAGACATTCACCACATACTGGCCCAACGCCCGGAAAAGGCCCTGGCTCCAACGCCCTTCCCACAGGAGCTCCACCAGCCTCGCCCCATCCCCAACGGGGATGTAAATAGGCACCGTTGGGCTCTCGATCAGCCGGAACCGCCGGGCCACCTCGGCAAAGGGGAAACAGCTGCCCTGGTATCCCCGCCGGAACAGATCCAAAATCTGTTTCTGGTCCAGCGCCTCCTCCCCCTTGAGGGTGCGGTAAAATTGGAAGTACTCCCGGATGGCTTCCGGAGACGCCGGATCCTGGTGCTTGCGCAGAACCTGCCTAGCTGCCGCTATATTCTGGGCGATCATAGCCACAGGTCTCTCCGTCAGGCGAAACACCGCTACAACGCTCTCCTCTGCCAGACGCTTTCCCTCCCGATTGCAGCGGCCCGCTGTCTGCATAATAGAATCCAACCCCGCCTCCTCCCGGTAGGCAATGGGGAAATCCACATCCACCCCCGCTTCTATCAGCGAGGTGGAGACCACCCGGCAGGGGAGGCCCTCCCTCAGCCGGCGGCGGATCTCCCCCAGCTTGGCTTTTCGGTCCGCCGGGCACAGCAGGGTCGTGAGGCAATAGCTCCCCTCTTGAGGCAGGGAGGAGTACAGCTCCTGAGCGGTTTTCCGGCGGTTGACCACACAAAGGAATTGGGGGCGGCCTTGCCACTCCTCCAATAGGGTTTCCCGGGAAATCTCCCCCAGGGTTTTCATCGTCGTCCTGCGAAAAGCCTGGTATAACCCCTGGGTATCCGGGCAGATCTCCCGGATGGGGAGGTCTGGGGCCGCCTCTTGAAACAGCGGTTCCAGCGCTGGCTGGGTTGCGGTGCACAACACCGCGGTTGCACCATAATGCTGTACCAGTTGGGCAATCGCCTCCACGCAGGGGGCGAGATAAGGCACCGGCAGGGTTTGCGCCTCGTCAAAGATCATCACACTGTTGGCCAAATTGTGTAGTTTCCGGCAGCGGGAACTCTTGGCGGCAAACAGGGATTCAAAAAACTGCACTGCCGTGGTGACCACCACTGGTGCATCCCAATTTTCGGTGGCCAATGCTTTCCGGTAAGCGGCAGGGGAACCCCCTTCTTCTACAGCATAATCTGCCCCGGAGTGATGCTCCAGGACATTTTCCTCCCCCAGGATTTGGGAGAAAACCGTTGCAGTCTGATCCACAATGGAAGTGTAGGGGATGACATAGACCACCCGGCTCATCCCCTGGGCTTTGGCCATGGATAAGGCAAAGGCCAGGGAACTCACCGTCTTGCCCCCGCCGGTGGGCACGGTGAGGGTGTAAAGCCCTTTTTCCCATTGGCTGCCACCAGTGAGGCATTGGCGCAGGATAGCGCAGCGGCGCCGGTTTAAATCGGTGTCCGGCTCCCACCATGGGGCGATGTACCGCTCCAACCGGGACAGCAATTCCCCTATGGAAACAGAACCGCCCCGCGGTGCCGGAGAGCCGTTCATAAAGGTCTCGGTGTCCAAATAGTCGGCATCCACCAAACAGGAGTACAGCATCCGGGTGAAAAAGGCGTCGGTGAAATTGTCCTTCTGGAATTTGCGGTCAACCCCACCAGTTGGGGGGCTGATCTCCTTTTCCCATTGGCCAAAGGGCTCCACAGAACGTTTGACCCGGCCCAAAAGGGTGGGGGAGTCGGGGCCATCCAACCGGCTTCCCCCGTCGGGCAGGCCCCCATGATGGCCCGCTACCGCAAAGGCAACTTCCGCCATTCTTTGGCGAAACGCCACCTGAGCCCCAGCTGTGGAGTGGTCGGTTCTCCCGCCGCCCTCCAACAGCCGCCTCTGGAAGGCATCGCTGTATTTCCCTATATCGTGGAGCAATCCTGCGGCCTGGGCCACCTCCTGGGCCCCAAAAGGGGCAGCAAAGCGGGCCGCCAATTCCGCTGTGCCCATCAAATGCTCAGCCACTGTCTGTTTGCGGGTTCCATCCTCGCTGGTATGGGCATATTTTTCCATGATATCCCGCCCTTCTTATAGGAATAAGGTCTTATTTCATTGTAGCGCAGGAAAGTAGCAGATGCAAGGACATCTGCCCTCAGGCCGCGGTCTTCCTTGTCGGAAGGCCCCGAAGTGAGATTTTCTGATTGAGAAAAGGGAAAAAGCCTGGGACCAAATGGTTCCAGGCTTTTGAATAGAAGGGACGAAAAGTATAGATGCCGCCCTCGCCGCAAGGGTCTCGACCGGAAAAAGGAAAAGAGTCTGAACACGAATTGCGTTCAGACTCAGGATGGTGGGAGATGGTGGATTCGAACCACCGAAGTCAGAGACAACAGATTTACAGTCTGCCCCCTTTGGCCACTCGGGAAATCTCCCATATAAAAAGAGAATTGTAATGGAGCTGGTGGACGGACTTGAACCCCCGACCTGCTGATTACAAATCAGCTGCTCTACCAACTGAGCTACACCAGCCAATAAAGCTTAGCGACGCATATAAGTATAGCATCGCATTGTGGGGATGTCAAGGGGTTGCTGCTATTTTTTTATGGAAAATCTGTCCATCGCCGCCTACAGAACTGCAACAGGCCCAGAGGCCCTAGAAACAGCTCCAGTACCGCGCCGGCCAAGAAACAAAGGAGCTGTTTTAAAGGGCCGCCCCTTATTTTTGAAACACCCCTTCTATTTGAGGCCAGCAGCCTTCCTGCAGCCGGTTCAACATCCCGTAAAAAAGCTCAATGATGTCGTCACTCTTTCAACGGGCGGGCAGGTCTTCCTTACCCCAATCTACAGAATAAGGGGCCCCGCACAGATTGTGCAGGACCCCTTTTGTTTTAACGAAAATCTGTCACAGCTTATTGCTGTTTTGCTTTTTTCTCATCCTTCTTGGACATTGCTACACCAAGACCCATAGCGCCAAAGCTGCAGATCAGTGGAGGAATTGCAGGGACTAGGATCGCCGGGAAGATACTGAACAGGCCGGAAATCTGAGCGAAGTAGATCAAAAAGCAAGCTGGAATCACAATGAAGGCCAGTTTGATCTTCTGGAACGCATAGTTCGCCAGCAGAGATGCAAACAAAGCGGGGAGAAGCAGGTTCAGCGCCGAGATCACGATGGGAGGCATCATATCCAGGATCCATGCGCCGGCGATAACGCCCACCGTGAGGAACGCTGTGCTGACAAAGGTGGAGACTGCACAGCCGATGGTAGCGGTGATGGTGCCTTGATCGGTGCCTTCTACAATGCCCGCCGATTGGGTAGCGATGGACGAACAGGGAACACGCAGGTTAGAAATATTGCCGGACAAAAATGCCATGTATGTACCCGGAACGCCCAGCATGGTGAAGTAAGAGATAGGCTCACGGATGTAGGCGGAGGCACTCAGCGGGAGTTGGACGGCCAATGCGGCACCAAATGCTGCCCAGCTTGGGAATATGCCTTGCAACGCCAGAGCCAAACAGGGGCCGAATACCAGGACTACGCCCAACAGGTTGGTTGCCCTGCCCCATTTGATAATCCAAGGTAAGAATTCGCCTCTAAAGATATTGTTACTTGTACTTGTTTCGTTCATTACTCTGCCTCCTTTTCACAGATCATATCGGACGGGGTTACAGCAGAAAGAAGGTGCCAGCGACCATTCCCAAGAACATGGCGATGGTCATGCCGAATTGCTGTGCCCATTTGGCTTTGGGGTTCTTCTTCATGTAAACGTTAATCCCCCACATCACAATAAACCCAACCAGAGCAGCCCACATATTGGCGTTGTCAATCTTAAACGGCAGGAATCTCTGTGCGACCATGTAGCCGAAACCGCCCATGCCGCCACCTGCAGTCAAAGCGACGATGGCATCCATGCTGCCGCCGGTGACTTTATCGCGGATGACTTCCATTTTATCTGTGAAGAGTGCAGAAACCAAAATCCAGCCCAAGCAGCAGACCGTCATAATCCATACACAGTTTGCAAAGGCTTCCATGGTCATGTTGCTGGTGCCCAGCTGGCATCCTGCCGCAGTGGCGGCACGGTCCGCTGCGGGGAGCTCATACATAACCGATCCGATAAAAGCCAAACGCATCCATGCAAGGGGACCGCCAACGGAAGCCAAAAGGCTGACCATACCGGTTACAATTACAATCGAGGGGCCGATAGAGGCCACCAGCGAAGACTTGGCGGCTTCTTTCATCTGCTCTTTGGTAACGCCCATCTGCGGACCGGTCTTCCAAGCCCTCTTCATAAAAATGTACGCCTGGAAAAAGACCAATGCTACAGCGGGAATACAGGAAATCCACATAAATAAACTATTTGCAGTTTTTAAATACGGCAGTTCCATAAGATTGGGTACCCTCCTTTGTCGTGAAAAGATTGTTTTTTGCACCTACATCTGCCTTTGACAGCTAAAGGCACCGGTTCGCACCGGATTTTTCACTGGAGCGGCTGGGGCTATATCCTGATGGAGATCCTCAACTCCTTCCCTTACTGTATTTTCCGTCACAACCAATGCTCATGCTACATTTCCACAGGACTGGCCTTTGACACCCAGTTTCGCTTCTGTTGGTTTCAGTATATAATATGATTTCTAAAATATCAACAGATTTTTTAAACTTTGTTAAAAAAATCTATATAAAAATTTAGAATTGGTAGAAACAGCCAACAATCCACTTCTGAATCCAGCTCTGGCAACTAAAATCCCCCTCCGAACGGAACAGGCAGGCACCTCAGCTGATGGAATGCCTGGACTAGGAGTGGGAAAAGCGGCGGTGCCGCAGCGACATATGCTGGGCAATGATCGGATTTTCCTTTCCATACCCCAGTTATGGGGTAATCTCTTAGATATTCTATTTCCGAATTCCAGAAGAATTGCAGCCCAGCTGTGAGAAACCCACCGAGTTGAAAAAAGAGCGAAGGTTTAAGCCTTCGCTCTTTGGGGTTTGCAGTACAAAAAGATACCCGCCATAAACGCGGGCGCAAAGCCCAAATAAACCAAAAACCCCGAACGCGACTTGCGCGTCGAGGTTCCCGACTGTAATGGATGTTAAAATAATGATTTCTGTCAGAAACGAAAAACAGCCGCCCTATGGGCGGCACCAAATCGGAGCTCAACGAAGTGGGTCCGGTTTGGAACTATCCCGGACGCGGGCAGTTGTTCTGGTTATAGGAAAAGACCTGGAGCGCGAAACGGCTCCAGGCCCTTGCCTGGTGGTCGGAGTGACAGGATTCGAACCTGCGGCATCGACGTCCCAAACGTCGCGCGCTACCAACTGCGCCACACCCCGCTATTATTTCACTTTCTGAATAGGAAAGCCACCCGGCGAAACCGTCCCCCTCTTGCTGTGAGGGACGCCTCCCAACGTACAGTTTATTATATCTCATCCCGGTTTTGTTGTCAACCAAATTGTGCCTGAAAATCCCCTTGAAAAGCCCGTTTTATCCCCGTTTCCCTTGACTTCTTTCCCCTGCTAGACTAAAATAGAACAATAGCGTGTGTCCTGATGAAAATGAATCAAACGGCACCCGAGGGAGGATGGAACGTTTATGAATAACAGCGAAAAAACCATGGACAAAATTGTCGGCCTGTGTAAAAACCGGGGCTTTGTCTACGCCGGTTCGGAGATTTACGGCGGCTTGGCCAACACCTGGGATTATGGCCCCTTGGGGGTTGAATTCAAAAACAATGTGAAAAAAGCCTGGTGGAAACGGTTTGTCCAGGAATGCCCCTACAACGTGGGGCTGGATAGCGCCATTTTGATGAACCCGGAAATCTGGGTGGCTTCCGGCCATGTGGGCGGCTTCACCGACCCTTTGATGGACTGCAAAGACTGCAAAACCCGCCACCGCGCTGACAAGCTGATCGAAGACGCCACTGGGGAGGTCGCCGACGGCTGGACCAACGAGCAGATGCTGGATTTCATCCGGGAGAAGGGGATCAAATGCCCCAACTGCGGCTCCTCCAACTTCACCGACATCCGCAAATTCAACCTGATGTTCAAAACCTTCCAAGGGGTGACCGAGGACGCCAAGAGCGAGATCTTCCTGCGGCCGGAAACCGCACAGGGCATCTTTGTCAACTTTGCCAATGTCCAGCGCACCACCCGCAAAAAGGTCCCCTTTGGCGTGGCGCAGATCGGCAAAAGCTTCCGCAACGAGATCACCCCCGGCAACTTCACCTTCCGCACCCGGGAATTTGAGCAGATGGAAGTGGAATTCTTCTGCAAGCCCGGCACCGATCTGGATTGGTTCCAGTACTGGAAGGAATACACCCACAAATTTGTCCAGGACCTGGGCATGAAGGAGGAAAACCTCCGGCTGCGGGACCACAAACCCGAGGAGCTCTCCCACTACTCCAAAGCCACCACTGACTTTGAATACCTCTTCCCCTTTGGCTGGGGCGAGCTTTGGGGCGTCGCCGACCGCACCGATTTCGACCTCTCCCGCCATTCGGAGCACTCCGGCAAGACCTTGGATTATTTTGACCCCGAGACAAACGAGCGGTATATCCCTTACTGCGTAGAGCCCTCTATGGGCGCTGACCGCATCGCCCTGGCCTTCCTGTGTGACGCCTACGATGAGGAGACTGTCGGGGAAGGGGATGTGCGCACTGTGCTGCGGCTCCATCCCGCCCTGGCGCCCTTCAAAGCCTGTGTGCTTCCCCTCTCCAAGAAGCTGAACGACAAGGCCGGAGAGGTCTACACAGCCCTCTCCAAGGCGTTTATGGTGGATTACGACGACGCAGGCTCCATCGGCAAGCGGTACCGCCGCCAGGATGAGATCGGCACCCCCTTCTGCATCACCTACGACTTCGATTCGGTGGAAGATGGCTGTGTCACTGTCCGCGACCGGGATACCATGGCCCAGGAGCGGATTAAAATTGAGGACTTGATCCCCTACATTCAGGCGAAAATGAACTTCTAAATACAAATTGTACTATTTTTTGGCAGAATTCCCCATACAAAACAGCCCTGTCCTTGGGACAGGGCTGTTTTTTCATGTTCGATTTTGCAGCTGCTTTTTAAAGGGATAGAAAACTCCCTCTAAGCCGTCCCGCTCCACCTCCTTTTTCAGCAGCTGGATGAAATACCGATCCCTGGTTTCCTCGATGGCCCTGGCTTCCCGCACATTCATAAAATAGGCGAAAAAAAGTTCCACCAAGCCATTTTCATAAGCTTTGTTTAAAATGTGGATGGTGTCGGCATCGCTGAGTTCGCAAGTATCGATGGAACAGCTCACCGAAACCCAATCTTCATAGTGGGTGTCCATCCAGTCCAAAAAATCCAGCGCTTTTTGTTTGGTGCTGTCCTTTTGCATATCCTTGCCCTCCTATTTATGCTCAAGCCATCAGAGATGCACGGCTCTACACTTTTCTTTAGTGTTGTCACTTTATTGTCTATATTATAATTTAGTTGCCACCTTGTTGTCAATAGCTTTTCAAAATTTATTATTGATGCTAATATGATGTCACATAGACAACTAAGGAAGGGAATTGCTATGCCATCAAAGTTACCACACTATGCTCTGCGTATTCCATCCGAAACCATGGATAAGTTAAAATACATAGCCGACCGCTCTGGCCGTTCCGCCAACAAAGAAATTGAGCAGTTGATTCTCCGTCACATTGAATCTTGGGAAGCAGAACACGGCCCTATTCTGTTTGGTGACGGTTTTGTTCCTCGTTCCAGAAAATAAGAAAATATACGGCATACAATTTTGAAGAGGAATAATGCGCGATATGAAATAACAGGCCGCCGATGGCATCGGCGGCCTGCTATTTTTAACAAACCTTTATGTATTTCTGGGGTTCCTTGCACCCCAGGCCCTATATCCTTCAGGGGAACCTCCCCTTAAAACCTTGATTCCTGGGGCTTCCAGCCCCCGCACCCCCGGCCAGGAGAGCTTTATCAAGATTCCATCTTGAAATTGGTTTGTGGGGGCACGCGCCCCCACACCCGCGCAAGGCTTTTTGTGCGAAAAAGCCTTGACCAAAAGCGCATTTAAGGGGGGCCGAACTACTCGCGGCACAGTCGAAGTCCGGCCCCCCTCAAAACTCCCCCTGCTCCTGGGTGGGGATACCCAGAAAAATAAAAGCCTTGCAGCCCCGCGAGGGCATCCGCGCTAGCGGAAAGATTTCCCGCTCGAGGCGTGGAGAGCCTCTAAGGGAAATCTTCCGAGCGTACCCATTGTGGCGAAGTAGGGGGACCGGGGTCTCCCCGGCAGTCTTTCGCCTCCTTTCTTCTGCAAGAAAGGAGGGCCTGGGGTCTAAGGGGCAGGCATGGCCCCTTGCAACTGGGGCAGGGGGCCGCACCCAAAAAGAAAACCCACAGCCAGGTTTGGGTGGCCATGGGTCTTATTGGTCTTCTTCTTTTAAATTAGACGGAAGAACAGTTTCATTATGCCTTGCCAAATTTATAGAGTAAAACCAGTCTTTTAGCAACTTCTCAGCTGCTTCAACCAAGGGCGGCTCAAGAGTAGACAGAATAGTGGTAATTTTTGTCATATCAGAAAGGCTGCCTCTGCCTAGCAACAGAAAATCTGTCGTTGTACCAAGGGCTTTTGCCAACCTACAGGCAGATGTTGAAAAAACGCCTTTTCTACCTTTTTCAATTTCAGTAATTTGAGACTCAGAAATATAACACAAGTCCGCTAGCTGTTTCTTTGATAATCCCAAATTCTCCCTTAAAGCCCGAACTCGAAAGCCCAGCCCGGAATTTCTATTTTCATCTGCCATTCAATTCACCTACCCTTAGTACTAGGATAGTATGTACTGAAAGTTTAGCATAGATAACCACAGTACCTTATTTTTAGGTACTTTCAATATTGTGTTATTGACATTTTTCGATTATAATACAAGTAAACTGACACGATACCTATAAAAAAGGAGGTTTGGCAAGATGGAGCAAGACCTTTCTATTCTCACTCCATTGCAAAAAGAGGTTTACCAATGGAAGGTAGAGCAAAAAAAGAGCTATAAAGGGGTAGCTGAGGAGCTGGGCCTTTCCCCCGATGTCGCCCGGAGGGTCTATCTGCGGGCCTGCCGCCGCCTGCGGGAGTGGAAGAATTACCATTTGGATCACCCGGAAAACGATGAACCAGTGGCCATACCCTTTACCCGTGGGGAACTGGAAGTCCTTCTAGGAGCGCTGCACGCCTTTGAAAAACGGCTCCTGAGACCTATTCGCCGCAACGATACCGATCCTTATGGCATGCTGCCCTACGCCGGGCTGGTAGCCGGGGAGCTCTGCGAGCGGATTCAGCTGCACCTCTATGGAGAGATTCAGCGCCACACCAAACTCCGCCCCGATGAAACCAGTGAAATCACCCTGATGGATAACTTCCTATAAGGGCGCCGGGACTTCATTTCGCCGCAGCCATGTGCTATACTAGGGGAAACAACCAAAGCAGCCACCCCCAAAGGAGGTTTTCCCGATGAGTAAAGTTCCCTCTCCCCGCCTGCCCAAGAAGCTGCGCCGCACTGTGGTATTTTGTGCAGCTTTAGCCGCTGTGTTCAGCTTGATCTCCGCGGCGATCCACTCCATGACCCTTTTGCGGATCAATTCCGTATTGAGCCAAGCCCAGCGGGCCTTCCCCAAGCTGGAGGAGGCTGCCGAGCTGTACATCCAAGCCAACAAAGCCCCCTCTGCCCGGGAGAAGAAAATGGTTTTCCCCCAGGCAAAAAGCCCAGAGAAAAAGGGCTGATTCCTCAAACAGGCATGCCAAGGTTTGGCCGCGAAGAGCAAATAAGCAAAAAAGGGAGCCCATCCGGTGGATGGGCTCCCTTTTGGTTCTATTTAATAGGCTTTGCCCCAAACCACCATGGATTTGGCGGGCTTGCCGCAGCAGACGCACACGTCGGAGAGATGCTCCTGCTCAAAGGGCATGCAGCGGCTGGTGACGCCGGCCTGCTCTTTCAGCTTCATCTCGCACTCCAAGTCGCCGCACCACATGGCTTTGATAAAGCCGGATTTCTCGTTGGCCAGCTGGATCATCTCCTCCATGCTGGTGGCGGTGTAGGTGCGGTTCTCCCGGTTCTCCAGGGCCCGCTGGTAGAGGCCGTCGTGGACGGCTTTCAAAAGCTCGGGGATTTTCTCCTCCAGCTGATCCAGGGGGACGATGGTTTTTTCCCGGTTGTCCCGGCGGACCAGGACACACTGGTTGTTTTCGATGTCCTTGGGGCCGATCTCCAGCCGCAGGGGGACGCCTTTCATCTCATACTGGGCAAACTTCCAGCCGGGGCTGTTGTCGCTGGCGTCGCACTTGACCCGGCAGATGGCCGAGAGGCGCTTGCGGAGCTCTTCGGCTTTGTCCAAAACGCCCTCCTTGTGCTGGGCGATGGGGACGATGACCACCTGGATGGGGGCCACCGCGGGAGGCAGGGCCAAGCCGTTGTCGTCGCCATGGGTCATGATGATGGCGCCGATGATCCGGGTGGACATGCCCCAGGAGGTCTGGTGGGGGTAGGCGGGTTTGTTGTCCTGGCCCTGGAAGGTGATGTCAAAGGCCCGGGCAAAGCCGTCCCCGAAGTAGTGGCTGGTGCCGCTCTGGAGGGCTTTGCCGTCGTGCATCATGGCCTCGATGGTGTAGGTGGCCTGGGCGCCGGCGAACTGCTCTTTCTCAGTCTTGCGGCCTTTCAGCACCGGGATGGCCAGGTATTCCTCGCACATCCGGGCGTAGATGTTCAGCATCTGCTCGGTCTCGGCCATGGCCTCCTCAGCGGTTTCATGCATGGTGTGGCCCTCCTGCCACCAGAACTCGGTGGTCCGCAGGAAGGGGCGGGTGGTTTTCTCCCACCGCACCACCGAACACCACTGGTTGTACAGCATGGGCAGATCCCGGTAGGAGTTGATGATGTGGGAGTAGTGCTCGCAGAACAGCACCTCGGAGGTGGGGCGGACGCACAGCCGCTCAGTCAGCTTCTCTTGGCCGCCCTGGGTAACCCAGGCGACTTCAGGGGCAAAGCCCTCCACATGGTCCTTCTCCTTCTGCAGCAGGCTTTCAGGGATGAGAAGGGGCATCATGACGTTTTCATGGCCGGTCTCTTTGAACATGCCATCCAAAATATCCCGGATATTTTCCCAGATTGCACAGCCGTAAGGCCGGATGATGGTGCACCCCTTGACGCTGGAATAGTCGGCCAGGTCGGCCTTGCGCACCACGTCGGTGTACCATTTGGCGAAGTCCACATCCATTGAGGTGATGGCTTCCACCATCTTCTTTTGCTCTGCCATAGCGTTTCCTCCGATTCTTTTATCGTTCGCTCGCAAATTGCGATGGGTTTTTATAGAATATCTTTCATTATATCGGGTTCCCCAGCAAAATTCAAGGCCACAGGCCGGTTTGGATCCCTCTTTTGCCAACAAAAAAGGGCGCACCAGCGTGCGCCCCACGGCTTGACATCCCCTTATTGGGCGATGTTGTCCTCGATGTACTTGACGACGTCGCCGACGGTTTTGATGTTCTCAATCTCCTCGTCGGGGATCTCGATGTCAAACTCGTCCTCCAGGCTCATGACCAGGTCCACAACGTCCAGGGAATCAGCGCCCAGGTCGTCGGCGATGGAAGCCTCCATGGTGACAACGCCTTCTTCCACATCCAGCTGGTCAACCAAAATGTCCTTTACTTTCTCGAATACCATATACAGGTTCCTCCTCGATACATTTTCTGTGATTCCAGTTGCCGGCGCACGGCAAACCTTAGGAATTGTATGGCGGCAGAGCCGCCGGGGGTGCAGCGAAAAAATGGCTGCAGAAAAGCATTTTTTGGCCTTAGATCGGGCTATTCCAAGAACTGGCCGATCTTACGAAACTTATCATACCTGTTTTGCAGCAATTTATCAATAGGAATTTTAAGATAATTTGAAATTGTTTGAGAAAGGTAATCGTCGATGGCCCTGGCCATCCCGGCAGGGTCGGCATGGGTCTCCGGTTCTGGGATGATGGTTTCCGCGATCCCCAGTTCCAATAGGTCCTGGGCGGTGATCCGCAGCATTTCGGCGGCCTCCTTCTCCCGGGAGGGGTCTTTCCAGAGGATGCTGGCGCAGCCCCGGGGGGAAATCACCGAATAGACGGCGTTTTCCATCATGGCCAGCTGGTCGCAGACCCCCAGGGCCAAAGCCCCGCCGCTGCCCCCCTCCCCCAGCACGATGGAGAGGATGGGGGTTTTTAGAGTCATCATCTCATAGAGGCACCGGGCGATGGCTTCACCCTGACCTCGCTCCTCCGACTCCATGTCGCAGAAGGCGCCGGGGGTGTCGATGAACAAAATCACCGGCCGGCGGAATTTCTCTGCCTGGCGCATCAGCCGCAGGGCTTTGCGGTACCCTTCGGGATGGGGCATGGCGAAGTTGGCCCGCTTGTTCTCCTCCAAGTTGCGGCCCTTCACCTGGCCGATCACCGTCACCGGGGTGCCCCGGTACCGGGCGATCCCCCCCAGGATGGCCGGATCGTCCCCGTACAGCCGGTCCCCGTGGAGCTCCACGAAGCCGTCAAACAAAAGGGGGATGTAGTCCCGGATGGTGGGCCGGTTTTTGCTTCGGATCAGTTCAATCCGGTCCCATGTGGTCATCTTCTCTCACCTCCCCGGTGCAGGGCCAGCAGGTGGCCCAGCGCATGGCGCAGCTCCCCCCGGCTCACGATTTCATCCACAAACCCGTGGCTTCTCAAAAACTCCGCCGATTGGAAATCCTCCGGCAGCTTTTGCTTGATGGTCCCTTCGATGACCCTTCTCCCCGCAAACCCGATGAGGGCCCCGGGCTCTGCCAGGATGATGTCCCCCAGGGAGGCAAAGCTGGCGGTGACCCCGCCGGTGGTGGGGTCGGTGAGCACCGTCACATACAAAAGGCCGGCGTCGCTGTGGCGCTTGGCCGCACCGGCAGTTTTGGCCATCTGCATCAAGCTGAGCATTCCCTCCTGCATCCGTGCGCCGCCGCTGGCGGTGAAGAAGACGATGGGCAATCCCTTTTCCAAGGCGGTTTCAAAGGCGCGGGTGATCCGCTCCCCGGCGGCCGAACCCATGGAGGCCATCATAAACCGGCTGTCCATCACCCCGATGACGCAAGGGCTTCCCTGGATGGAACAGGTCCCGGTGACCACGGCGTCCAACAAGCCGGTGGCCCGGCGGGTATTCTCCAGTTTGCGGGGGTAATCCTCAAAGCCGATAGGGTCGCAGGCCATCAGGCTGCCATCCAGCTCCCGGAAGGAGCCGGGGTCGGCGGTGAGGCGGATCCGCTCCCAAGCGGTGAGGCGGGCGTGGTGGCCGCATTTGCGGCAGACTTTGCCGTTTTCCTCAAACTCATCCATCAGCATCACCGCCCGGCACTTGGGGCATTGGAACAAGAGGTTCTGGGGCACATCCATGTCGGAGGTCTTTTTCTTCCCCTCCACGGCGGCCCGCTTTTTTACCTTGCCGAACAAATCTTGCAGCACCTAGGATCCCTCCTTCCAGTTACGGCTGGTATTGGAACCGGCCGCTCATCAAATATCCGTTGTCGTACTCCCCCGATTGGAACTCCGGGGTGCCGATCAATTGAAGCTGAAACTCGATGTTGGTGTCCACCCCATCCACCAAAAACTCCGCCAGGGCCCATTTCATCTTGGCGATGGCCTCCTTGCGGGTGGGGGCGAAGGCGATCAGCTTGCCGATCATCGAATCGTAGTAGGGCGGGATGGTATATCCCGCGTAAACCGCGCTGTCGATGCGGATGCCAGGCCCGCCGGGCAGGTACAGCCCCTCGATCTTGCCGGGGCTGGGCCGGAAGTCCAAGGCCGGGTTCTCGGCGTTGATCCGGCACTCGATGGCGTGGCCCCGCATCTCAATGTCCTTCTGGGCAAAGGGGAGGGGGTGGCCGTCAGCGATGAGGATCTGCTGCTTCACCAGGTCCACCCCGGTCACTGCTTCCGTTATGGGGTGTTCCACCTGGATGCGGGTATTCATCTCCATAAAATAGAAATGGCCGCTCCGGTCCAGAAGGAATTCGATGGTCCCTGCCCCTTCATAGCCCACCGCAAGGGCGGCTTTGACGGCGGCTTCCCCCATCCTTTGGCGGAGGGGTTCGTCCACCGCTGGGCTGGGGCATTCCTCCAGTACCTTTTGGTTGCGGCGCTGCATGGAGCAGTCCCGCTCCCCCAGGTGGACGGCGTTCCCCTGCCGGTCGCAGAGGATCTGGATTTCCACGTGACGGGGGTTTTCGATGAACTTTTCCAGGTAGATGCCGTCGCTGCCGAAGAAACTTCCCGCCTCCTGTTTGGCGGCCAGGATAGCCCCTTCCAGCTCATCGGGGGAAAGGACCTTCCGGATGCCCCGGCCGCCGCCCCCGGCGCTGGCTTTGACCATCACCGGGTAACCGATCTCCCCGGCGATCTTTTTGGCTTCCTCCACCGAGGAAATCTCCCCGTCGGAGCCGGGCACCACCGGAACCCCGGCGGCCTTCATGGTCTTTTTCGCCTGGGCCTTGTCCCCCATAGCATCCATGGCCTCGGGACTGGGGCCGATGAAGGTCACCCCGCACCGGGCACACAGCCGGGCAAAGGCCGCGTTCTCCGACAAAAAGCCGAAGCCCGGGTGGACTGCATCCGCCCCGGAGAGGTCGCAGGCGGCTAAGATCGACTGCATATTCAAATAGCTGTCCTTAGAGGGAGCGGGCCCCACACAGACCGTCTCATCGGCGATCTGGGCGTGGAGGGCGGTGCGGTCCGCCTCGGAGCAGACAGCCACCGTGGGGATGCCCAGCTCCCGGCAGGTGCGGATGATCCGCACCGCGATCTCCCCCCGGTTGGCGATTAACACTTTGGAAAACATGGCTTTTTCCTCCCGCTACCGGTCGCCCAAGGCAAAGGTGATCTCCGCCGTGACCATCCGCTTGCCGTCGCAGGTGGCGGTGGCTTTCCCCACCCCGATGGAGCCCCGGTTTTTGATCATCTCCACCTCCAGGCGCAGGGTCATCCCCGGCTCCACCGGCTTGCGGAATCGGGCGTTGTCAATGCCGGCAAAGAGGGCCAGCTTGCCCTGGTTCTCCGGCAGGGAGAGGGCGCAAACCGCCCCGGCCTGGGCCAGCATCTCAATGACCAGCACGCCAGGGGTCACCGGGTGGCCGGGGAAATGGCCCCGGAACCAGTCCTCATCCTCCCGGATGTGCTTGGTGGCCACCACCCGGATGCCGGGCTCCAATTCTTCCACCGTGTCGATGAGGAGGAAGGGGTCCCGGTGGGGGATGATCTCCTTGATCTGTTCCTGATTGTACAGCGGCATGGGGCGCCTCCTATTCCAGCCGCAGGATGGGCTGGCCGTATTCCACCGGGTCGCCGTCCTGGACATAGTATTCGGCCACCACCCCGTCGAACTCGCTGGCGACCTCGTTCATCAGCTTCATGGATTCTATAATATAGAGGGTATCCCCCTTCTTCACCTGGGACCCCACTGGCGCAAAGGCCGGCTTCTCCGGCGCAGGACGGGAATAGAAGGTCCCTACAATGGGGCTTTTTACCTCCCGGCCCGCGGGCTTCTGAGGAGCCCCTTGGGGAATTTCCTGGAGAATGGGCGCAGCCCCAACAGCCGCCGGAACCGGGGTTGCTTGGCGCTGTTCCCCCTGGATTTCCAGCTTAAAGTCCCCCTGTTCAATTTTAAAGGAGGACAGGTGCTTCTCAGACACCAGCTCGATCAAATCCCGGATGGAGTCCGGGGTGAAATTCAGTTCGCTCATGGTCTATTCCTCCCAATGTTTCAAGAGAAGGGCGGCGTTCTGCCCGCCGAAGCCCAGGGAGTTGGAGAGGGCATATACCGCCTGTTTCTCCCGGGCCATTTTGGGGATGTAGTCCAGATCGCACTCCTCGTCGGGCACCTCTAAATTGGCGGTGGGGGGCAAAATTCCCTCCTGGAGGGCCTTGGCGGTGAGGATGGCCTCCACCCCACCGGCCGCTCCCAGCATGTGGCCGGTCACCGACTTGGTGGAGCTGACGGCCAGCCGGTAGGCATGCTCCCCAAACACCCGTTTGATGGCAGCAGTCTCCACCAGGTCATTCAGGTGGGTGCTGGTGCCGTGGGCATTGATGTAATCCACCGCCTCCGGGGCGACGCCCGCTTCCGACAAGGCGAACTCCATGGCTTTGGCGGTTCCCTTTCCCTCGGGGTCGGGGCTGGTCATGTGGTAGGCGTCGGCGGTGGCGCCATAGCCCACCACTTCTGCGTAAATTTTAGCCCCCCGGGCTTTGGCGTGTTCCAGTTCCTCCAGCACCAGGATGCCGGAGCCCTCGCCGATGACAAAGCCGCCCCGCTCCTTGTCAAAGGGGATAGAAAGGCGGTTGGGGTCCTCCCCCGTGCAGAGGGTTTTCATATTGTCAAACCCGGCGATGGGCAGCAGGCTGATGGTCGCCTCCGCCCCCCCGGCCAGGGCCGCGTCTAAGTAATTGTTTTTGATGGAGTGAAACGCCTCGCCGATGGCAGTGGTGCCCGAGGCGCAGGCGGTCACCGCAGCGAAGTTGGCTCCCTTGTAGCCGAACTCCATGGCAACGGTGCCGGGGGCCATGTTGGCGATCATCATGGGGACAAAGAAGACCGATACCTTCCCCGGCCCTTTTTCCAGCATTTTGCGGTGTTCCTCCTGGATGGTGTCACAACCGCCGATGCCGCTGCCGATGATTACGCCCACCCGGTAGGGGTCCAAGTCCGAAAGGGAGCCGGCGTCGGCCATGGCCTGTTTGGCGGCGGCCAGGGCAAACTGACAGTACCGGTCCATCCGGCGGGCGTCTTTTTTGCCGATGCCGAAGGCGGCGGGGTCCCAATCCTCAATGGCGGAGACCAGCTTGACCCCCACGTCCTTGGGGTCGAAATAATTGGACAGCGGCGTGAAATGGGGGCGGCCCAGCCGGGCGCTCTCCCACAGGCTGTCCACCGATAGGCCGGCGGGTGTCACCGCGCCCATGCCTGTGATGACAACTCTTCTCATGCTCTTCCTACCTCTCTCTTACAGCATCATGCCGCCGTCCACCTCAATCACCTGGCCGGTGATGTAGGAGGCATCCTCCGAAGCGAGAAATGCCACAGCGGCGGCCACTTCCTCTGCCGAGCCAAACCGCTTGAGGGCAGTGGTGGCGGTGACAGTGTCCTTCATCTCTTGGGGGAGATCCTTCGTCATGGCGGTGTCAATAAAACCGGGGGCCACCGCGTTGACGGTGATGCCCCGAGCCCCCAGCTCCTTGGCGGCGGACTTGGTCATCCCCACAATGCCGGCCTTGGAGGCGGCGTAGTTGACCTGCCCGGCGTTGCCGTAAAGGCCCACCACCGAGGAGAGGTTGACAATTTTACCGCTTTTCTGGCGCATCATCACCGATCCAGCGTGGCGCATCATGTTGAAGGCGCTTTTCAGGTTGGAGGCGATGACTTGGTCGAACTGCTCCTCCTTCATCCGCACCAGGAGGCCATCCCGGGTGATGCCCGCGTTGTTGACCAGCAGGTCGATGGAGCCAAACCGCTCCTTGACCTCTTTCACCAGGGTTTCGCAGGCGGCAAAGTCGGAGACGTCGGCAGCAAAGCACTGGGCTTCCACCCCAAAAGAACGGCACTGTTCTGCGACAGGCTCCCCTTTCTGGGCGCAGGATTCCGGTGTGCGGCAGTGGACTGCGACGTTATATCCCTCTTTGGCAAGGCGCAGGGCGATGGCCGCGCCGATCCCCTGGCCGGAGCCGGTGACGATTGCTGTTTTAGCCAAGTGTAATCCCCCTCTTCTCGGTGAATGTTTTCAGGTATTCTTCGGTGGAGGCCATCAGATCCCCCACAATTTTCGCCGCAGGCTGAATCTCTTTGACCATCCCGGCGATCTGGCCGGACATGAAGGTCCCCTCCTCCATGTTGCCATCCTGCACCGCTTTGCGGTAGGAGCCGACGGTGGCGTTCTCAATGGCTTCAAACCCGGCATCCGCTTTCTCCATCTCCAGGATCCGGCGGGTAAATTTATTTTTTAAGGAGCGCACCGGATGGCCGTTGGCCCGGCCGGTGACCACCGTGTCGGTGTCCTTTGCATCTAAAACCAATTGCTTATAGTCGGGATGGGCAGGGGATTCCTGGGCACAGATAAAGATAGTCCCCAACTGGACCCCTTCTGCCCCCAGCATCAAGGCAGCCGAAACCCCCCGGGCATCGGCAATCCCCCCGGCGGCAATGACAGGGATGTTCACCGCATCCGCCACCTGGGGCACCAGGGCCATAGTGGTCAGTTCCCCAATGTGGCCGCCCGCCTCGGTCCCTTCGGCGATGACGGCGTCGGCGCCTGCCCGCTCCATCCGGCGGGCCAGGGCCACCGTGGGCACCACCGGGATGACCTTGATCCCCGCGGCCTTCCAACCTTCGATGTATTTGCCCGGGTTTCCGGCACCGGTGGTGACCACCGCTACCTGCTCGTCGATGACCATTTGGGCTACTGCCGGGGCGTTGTCGCTCATCAGCATAATGTTGACTCCAAAGGGCTTGTCGGTGAGGGACTTGGTCTCCCGGACCATTTCCCGCACCACCTCCACCGGGGCGTTGGAGGCGGCGATGATGCCCAGGCCGCCCCCTTCGGATACGGCCGCGGCCAGTTTGGCGTCGGCAATCCAGGACATGCCGCCCTGGAAAATGGGGTACTCAATCCCCAGAAGCTCAGTCAGTTTGGTTTTCAGCATGGCGTATTTCCTTCTTTCCTCGTTACTCCCAGCGCAGCAGCACCGCGCCGCTGGTCAGCCCCGCGCCGAATCCCACGGCACAGACAAGCATCCCCGGCTGTATTGCACCCTTTTGAAGGGCCTCGTCCATGGCGAGAGGGATGCTGGCGCTGGAGGTGTTTCCCAGCTGCTCCAAATTCAAATAGGCCCGCTCCATGGGCAGACCCAGCAGCTTCATAGCGGTTTCCACAATCCGAACATTGGCCTGGTGGGGGATTACAAGATCTATCTCCTCCACCTCAATCCCTGCCTGGAAACACGCGGCGCGAACCTCCTGGGCCATTGTCTTGGTGGCAAAGCGGTAGACCTCCCTGCCGTTCATGTGGAGCTTCTCCCCCTGGAAAATCTCCGGCATTTCCGGCGCCAGGGCTGGGTCGGCAAAGGGGTTTTCCGCTGGTTCCCCGTGGGCAGCATACAGAGAGCTCGCCCCCATGCCGTCGGCGGACAGATGGGAGGAATAAAGGCCCTCCCCCCGCTCCACCACACAGGCAGAGGCCCCATCCCCAAAGAGGACACAGGTGGAACGGTCGGTGTAATCGGTGATGGCGGAAAGCCGCTCGGCGCTGATGATCAGGACACGGTCCACCCCTCCGGTGTACAGATACCGGCGGGCCATGTCCAAAGCGGCCACAAAACCGGAACAAGCACAGTTGAGATCCAGGGCAAAGGCATTGTGGGCCCCCAAATGGGCCTGGGCGATACAGGCCAGAGCCGGGGTGTAATATTCTGGGGTCACGGTGGTGAACAATATCAAGTCGATGGAAGCGGCATCTATCTTTCCCCGCTCCAAAGCGTCTCTGGCCGCCAGGACTCCCATCCACCAGGTGGGTTCCCCGCTGGATACCCGCCGCTCCCGCACCCCGGTGTGGGAGACGATCCACTCGTCGCTGGTCTCCACCAGCCGCTCAAAATCCTGATTCTTCACCACTTGGGCGGGCAGATAGCACCCCATGGCGCTGATGTGTATTCCCTGCATACCCTGCCTCCTTTTCTAAAAATGAAGCTTGACAAAAAGTGTAACAACCGTTACAATATTTGTCAAGCCCTAAATTGTTTGAAGTTCAAAGTTTACCTGCAAAAAATGTTCCGCTAAAGGCGGAATTCTTTCCCATAATACTTTGATATTCAAAGTTTGTCAACCTCTTTTTCGTTGGGCAAGGCAAAATGTTACAATTGCGCAACATCTTGCCCTATTGCGCCGCCTTTTTCCTGCTGGGTTGTCTCCCGTTTTGAGACGGACTAGGTTTCCCTCTGTAAGCTTGTCCCACAAGGATTTTCGCTCTGTTTCTTTGGCAATATTGTGCCGCGAAGATCCTGCCAATTTTCAATTTGACGTTTTGGTTCCAACCATCTGCACAATGAGGGTTCTTCCCCACTGGCCGTGTACACGGCCAGTGTATCATCTTAGGAGGATCGTTTTATGTCAAAAACCGCCTTTTTATTCAGTGGGCAGGGGTCCCAGTACCCTGGCATGGGCAAGGAGCTCTTTGAGCAGTTTCCCGCCTGCCGCCAAGTGTATGAGTGCGCTGGTGATATCCTGGGCTACGACGTGGCCAAACTCTCTTTTGAGGGCAGCGAGGAGGATATCTCCCGCACCATCTATTCCCAGCCCTTGATTTATACCCATTCCATGGCTGCCTACTATGCGGTCCAGGAGATCTGCCCTCCGCCCCAAGGGGTAGCCGGCCACTCCCTGGGGGAGTACGCCGCCCTGACGGTGGGTGGGGCCCTCTCCCTGGAGGACGGCCTGCGGGCTATCTCCGCCCGTGCCAAGGCCATGGACCGGGCTACCCAATCGGCCCGGGGCGCCATGTTTGCCATCTTGGGAAGCGATCTGGAAACGGTGGACAGGGTCTGCCAAGAGACCCCCGGATTTGTTCTTCCAGTCAACCTCAACTCCCCCAGCCAGACGGTGATCGCCGGTGAGGAAGGGCCCGCCGCCCAAGCCGCCGCCACCCTGGCCGCCCAAGGGGCCAAAGCGGCCCGCCTCTCGGTGCAGAGCGCCTTCCACACAACGATGATGGCCCCCGCGGCCCAGGAACTGGAAGAGGCCCTGCAAGCCCTGGATTTTCATCCCCTCGCCCTGCCTTTCTATTCCAACCTGACCGGTGGTAAGTTGGAATCCCTTGATGCCCCCGCTGAATATCTCTGCCGCCACATGGTTTCCCCCGTCCGGTTCACCGAAGAGGTGGAAGCCATGCTAGCCGATGGCTTCACCACCTTTGTGGAACTGGGCCCTGGCCGGGTGCTGTCCACCCTTATCCGCCGCACCCACCGGGAGGCCGTTGTTTTCAATGTAGAGGACGGCAAAAGCTTCGCGAAACTGGCGGCTTCCCTGAAATAGCCCTTGCCCCCGGCCCAAACCCGTGGTATACTAACCACCGGGCCTGCAAATTGGGATGAAAGGGGGCATTTTATGCAAGAAAGAGCCATTGTTCTCAGCGGCTTCATGGGCTGCGGCAAAACCACTGTGGGCAAAGCGCTGGCCGAGGCCCTCTCCCGCCCCTTCTGCGACCTGGACGATGAGATCGCCCGGCGGGCTGGCATGCCTATCCCTCGGATTTTCGACGCCTTAGGGGAGGACATCTTCCGCCAATTGGAGCGGGAGGCCCTTGGCAGCCTCCCTTCCCTGGAAGGGTTTGTGGTGGCCTCCGGCGGTGGGGCGTTCACCTTCCCCGACAACTGGGAAGCGGCCAAAGAGCACGCCCTGGTGGTCTTTCTGGACGCGGACTTCCCTACCTGTTACCACCGGGTCAAGGATTCTGACCGGCCCATTGTCCGGCGCAGCACCCCCCTCCAGCTGGAAGAGCTGTTTCGCTCCCGGTACCCCCTCTATCAAGCCCACTGCCACCGGACGGTGGACGCCTCCCCCCTGCCTCCCCAGGTGGTGAGTTCTATCCGGGCGCTTCTGTAAATGAAAAACCTCCCCAGGAGAGATTCCCCTGGGGAGGTTTCTTGCTTTCTTGGTCCTACAGATCCTCTTCCCGTTCGTCAAATACCACATAGCGGTCTTTGGACTCCTGATAGGCGAAGCTGATGAGTCCGCAGGCCAAAGCGACAGCCCCAAGGGCAGTCAAAGTGAGTTTCATAAGCGTTTTCATTGGGTATTCCTCCTTGCAGTTGCCGTCCTGACCATTTTTCTTACCGGGTAAACGCAAACTCCCCAAAGAACCTTTCCCCATAAGGGTCGATGCTCTGGAAATCCACCGGGAAGAAACAGCCCTGGTGGAAATATGCCTCATCGTCGCAGGTTTTATACAGGTTTCCCCGGACGGTGTCCCCTTGCTGAAACTGATCCCGGCCAAAAATACGCCGGATCTCCCCCCAGGGGAGCAGGTATTGGCCGCCCCAATACACCCCTTGCAGGTCCTCCCCGCACAAAGGGTGGACCTCCACCGGCTGCTCCTCCAGAACCCTGTCCCCCTCCCAGATGGAAAGGCGGGCAGAGCCATTGCCAAAGAGGGCGAGGTCCAGGTGTTTTCTCTGGCCGGGACAGAGGTTCAGGCAGACCCGCTGGACGCTTTTGGGGGAGACCTCCAGCTCAAAGGCCCACAGGTAGAGATGGAGCCCCTCCTCATTGACGCAGAGGCGGAACTGGGCAAAGGGGCGGTAATCCCGTTTTTCCAGGGGATAATTTACAATTTTGCCCACCGGCAACGAATCCAGCTGAGGGCGTCCATCCACGATAGTGATTGGGTATGCCATTGTTTCACAACCTTTTCCTTTGAATTTGTGGAGAGGGGTTCCCTGCCAGCAACCACCTCTTCCATGTGGGGCCTTCGCCGCCGGACAAGCGCTGTACGGGGCCGGCAGAAAATTCTCCCCAGATTTCTATATTTCATATTGTAGCATGAAACGGTCCGTTTGTCATCGGTATCTAGTATGGCGGATTTGGGACGATTTTCCCACTGGGAGCCGCAAAAATTTTCGCCCTTTCCCCCACTTTATAAAAAGAGGATTTTCCACCAGATCCCCACGGGCGGTGGAAAACCGGCCTTTTCATTGACAGCCCTCTTATCCTGGTTTACAATAAGAGGGAATTTTGACCCCGCAAGGCGGGTTCCCGCTTCCCTTCCGCCATCCACCACCATCCATGAAACAAAGGGGACCTTTATGAAACAGAAAAAACTTCTCTGCGCTTTTCTGGCCGCAACGGTTGCCCTTGGCTTAACCGCCTGCAATTTGGGCCAGTCCGGCAAGACCCAGGAGGCCAGTTACCCCATTACCGTAGGCACCGCCAACCTGGCACAGCAGCCGGATTTTGTCGTCTCCCTCTCCCCCATGCTCACCCGAACGATGGAGGATTTGGGCCTCTCGGGCCGGCTGACCGGGGTCAGCAGCTTTGACCAGGAGCTGACTGCCGATTGGGAGGATTCCCCTGCCTTCTGCGGCACTGCCCAGTTGCCGGACCTGGACGCCATCCGCGGGGCAAAGCCTGCCTTGGTGCTGACCCAAACCCCTTTGGCAGAGCACGACCTGGTAAAGATCCAGCAGATGGGGGCAGAAGTGCTGGTGCTTTCCCCCGCCACCTCCATCGAGGGGATGAAGGAAAACTACCGCCAGCTGTTCCTCGCCCTGTGGGGGGAGACAGAGGGCGCCCGCCGGTCGGAGCGGTTCAACCAGTACCTGGACCGCAAAATCCAAAACATCCAAACCGCTCTGGCCCAGTCGGAGACCGAAACTGGCCGCACCGCCCTCTATCTGCGGGAACTGCCCTCCACCGGCGCCACTGGAGGCACCCTGGAAGGGGAGCTGCTGGAACTATTGGGCTTTGAAAACGCCGCTGGGTCCGATTCTGGCTGGAAGATTTCCGAGGGCCTCACTCCCGACGTGGTCTTCTACAGCAACACCCTCTCAGCAGACGGGGTGAAAACTGCCTACCCCAATGCCCAGCTCATCGAGGTGGATCCTCTTCTCTTTGAGCAGCAGAGCCCCAGCCTCCTGTTCCAGCTGTTCCGCTTGGGACACGAAGTATACCCGGACAGCTTTGTTATCACCCCGGAGGAAGACCCGGAGGTATTCTAACCACCCTTGCCACGCAGATGGGGAGGGGGCCGTATGGCCCCCTCCCCTTTTTGTCGTCTACACGCCCAAAATCCAAAAATCACACCTTGGTTCGGGGCTTTCCACCAACCACTGCTCCACACCGTCAAAAAACGCCCGACGGGTGGGCTCCTTCTCCAAACAGGCTTCCCGGACGGCTTTCCACTGCTCCACGGTCACCCGTTGGGGACCGTAGTAAGCAAAGGCGGGAAAAACCCGGTTCAGGTAAGGCCCCAACTCCCACAGGCTTTCCGCATCCACATAGAGGGAGTCGGTCCGCCAGTGCTGGGGGGAAGACTCGTCATACCCATAGGCAAATTCATAGACATCGTGGCCATGCTGCTCCATCTCATTAAAATGCATCAGCCTCAAGGCTATCCTCTTTCCTCTTGGTCCTTTAAAAAGGTTTCGATGATGTATTTGGGCCGGGCTTTGACCTCTTTGTAAATCTTGCCTACATATTCGCCCACCATTCCAAGGGCCATCAGCTGGATGCCCCCCAGCAGCCAGAGGGAGCCGCAGAGCACCCCAAACCCGGAGACGCCCCATCCCAGCAGCCACAGCACCAGCAGCACCAAAAGGGCCAGGCCGGAAATACCGGTCATCAGCACCCCCAGCCCCAGGATAAAGGAGATGGGCTTGACGCTGAAAGAGGTGATGCCGTCAAAGGCAAAGGAGAGCATCTTTTTTAAAGGGTATTTGGATTCCCCGGCAAACCGCTCGCTGCGCTCGTAGGTCACCACCGCGGATTTATAGCCGATTAAAGGGACAATGCCCCGCAAAAACAGGTTGACCTCCCGGAACTGGGCAAGTCCTTCCAGCGCCCGGCGGCTCATCAGCCGGTAGTCGGCGTGGTTGTCCACAATGTCCACCCCCAGGGCCTGCATCACCTTATAAAAGCCCTCGGCGGTGGTCCGTTTGAACCAGGTATCCGTCTCCCGCTTGGAGCGCACCCCGTAGACAATGTCGCAGCCATTTTGGTATTCCAGTACAAACCGGTCGATGGCATCCACATCGTCCTGGAGGTCGGCATCCAGGCTGATGGCCATGTCGCACAACTCTTTGGCGGTCATCAGCCCAGCCAGCAGGGCGTTTTGATGCCCCTTGTTCCGGGAGAGCTTCAGGCCCAGGAACCGGGGATCCTCCTGGTGGAGGCGGGAGATAATCTCCCAGGTTTTATCCCGGCTGCCGTCGTCCACAAATAGGATGCGGCTTTTTTCATCCACCAAGCCCTCCAAGACCATCCCCTCCAGCTTTTCCTTCAGCCGGCGGGATGTCTCGGGCAGGACTTCTTCCTCATTGTAGCAGGGCACCACCAAATATAAGGTATCCATGGGGTCTATTCCTCCTTGTCGTCCGGGGATTCCTCCGGCTCGCTGCCTTTGTCCTTCTCCTCCAGGAACTCCTCCAAGGGCAGCTGGGTGGAAGCCGCTGGGGCGGGCTTTGCTTTTTTGTTGATGAAGAGGTAGCAGCCCAGTACCACCAGCCCGCACAAGCTGACGATCGCGCCGTTTTTCAGGCCAGGGGTGTGGTAATCAAACCGGATCTCCGCCTCCCCCGCCGGAACCCGCACCGCCATAAAGCCGATGTTGGCCTTCTCGATGAGGACTTCCTCCCCATTGACGGTAGCGCTCCACCCCTCGTCATAGGGCACGCTGAAGAACATCAGGGTTTCCTCCTCCAGGTTGGAGCGGGCGGTAAAGCCCCGGTTGTCAATCTGGAAATCGTAGCAGGAAAGGGCCCTCCGGTCCTCCACCGCCTCAGTGAAACCATCGTAGTTGAACTGGCTATAGGGGACCTCCCCCACAATTTCCAGGATATCCTGGTTGCGGGCGATGGCCAGGTTGTCCAGCTGGACTGCCCGCATCATCATGTGGGAGCGGACCTCGTTGTCCCCCTCCCCCAACAGGAAGTTGTCGTAGCACTGGGTGTAGCCAAAGCCCATGGGCAGGAAGTTCTCGTTCTCATAAATGTCATAGTCCAGCACCGAATCGTAGTATACAAACCCGGGCATGATGTCCTCGGCGTCGGGCTCGTCGTTCTTCACAAAGAACCACCGCACCGACAAAAGGGAGCGCAAGGGGAAATATTCAATCCCCGGCTTAGAGGAGACGTCCCGCTTTACCCCGACCTGGGGGTAGAACTCCATAATGGAGGCGGGGACAATGCTGTGGAACGCTTGGATGTTGGGCAGGTGCCAATACATCCCCAGGTTGTCCATGCTGTCATAGAGGTCGCTGCGGGCAAAAGGCTCCTCCGGCAGATGGATGGCATACCGGCCATCCAGGGCGGTTTCCCGAATCCATGTTGTATAATCCGACCGGGTCTTGCCCATGGCGATGAAGGTGATGGGATAGCCGATGCACATCACCGACAGGGAGATGAGCAGCATCTTTTTGAATTTGGGGTTATCCCGCAGCCGGATCAGCAGGTAGGTGAGCAGGAGGCCCGCCGCTGCGATGAGCACATACACCCAGAACCGGTCGGGGTATTTCATCAGGCCGAATTTCAGCTCCCCTTTCACCTTTTTGGGGGTGAATCCCACCGCGATCACAAAGACAGCAGTGATGCCCACCGTCCACTTGATGCCCTCGGTGTAGTTGATCTTTCGATTCTCCAGGGCAATCACCGTGGCGACACACATAATCAGCACCGGCATATAGAACCACCGGGCATAGTAGGAATGGTTGAACAGGATAAAGGCGCTGTTGAGGCCGGGGATCACCGCCATAAACAGGGAAAGGAGCAAAATCCGCTTGATCCAGCTCTTTTTTACCGAACACAGGTAGGCGATGACGCCGGTCATCGAGACCATGGGCAGCCACGCCGCAGTGGAGGACCACTTGGCCCCGTGATCGGGGAAGAAGTTGGGGCTGCTGGGCAGCTCCGGCGGGAAGAAGAAGCACTGCAAAATGGCAGGGAGCCGCTGCTCGTTGTCAAACACCCAGAACCACCAGCCCATCAGCAGGTTGTCGGTCCCGGTGCGGGGGTTCCCCAGAATGGCCAGCACCGATGGCAGCAGCAGGAACATGGCGATCATCAGCCCAACCACCGATTCAAATGCCAGGGTGATGAACTTTTTCACCGTCATGCCCCAGTCCCGGTCCGCCATGCGGATAAAGACATAGAGCACCACAAACACCACTTCACCGATGAAGAACCAGTAGTTGACCAGGCAGTTGATGGCCACTGTGATGGCAAACAGCCCTTTGCGGTTGTTTGTTACCAGCTCCTCCACCCCGATGAGCAAGAGGGGGAAGAACACAATCACCTCATGGAAATGGTTGAAAAAGATGTTGTACACCGCAAAGCCGGAAAAGGCGTAGAGGATCGAGCCGATCACCGCATAGTATTGATCTTTCACAAACCGCTTGATGTAGAAGTAAGAGGTCAAAGCGGCACAGGCGGTTTTGAGCATCAGCAGCGGCCCGATGAGGAACGGTACCGCCTCGGTTGGGAACGGGAGGGTCAGCCAGAAAAAAGGGCTGAACAACAGGTAAAAGCTATAGGAGCCGATGAAGTTGGCCCCCAAATCGGTGTACCAGTTCCAGGCGATGTCCCCGGATCGGATGGCCTCATGGGCCAGCTTATAGAAAGGAATCTGCTGGACGTTAAAGTCCCCGTAGAAGAAAAAGATCCCCTTGTCGTAGATGATAAATGGCAAAAACACCACCGCGGCCAGCGCCAAGGTGATGAAAAACGCCTGATAATGGCCCTTTTCTTTGATCTTTTGCAGCAAAATCCATGCCCTCCTATATTTCAATACTGTCGATCTGTGAATCCCTTCGCCAGATGGGACCTTTCAAAGCAACCCTGCGATTATTGTAGCACAAAACCGGGCTTCCAATCATCCCTTTGCCCTGCTTTTTTCGAAAAAAGGGCATTCCGCTATACAGGTGGCAGATTCTTCCTGTTTTCCTGCATGCCATCCCCGATTTTGCCCTTTTCTTTTCCTTTTGCCCCCAGCGTGCTATACTAGACGATAGGAAGAGAGGGGCATCCCTCCACTTACAACAACACCTTGTTTCTGGCAACAGAAACTGCTATAGAATAAAAAAGGAGGTTTTTCCATGAACGAATCGATGAAAACCCTGTTAAACCGCCGCAGCGTGCGCTCCTTCCGGCCGGAACAGCTGCGGGAGGAGGACTTGGCCGCTATCCTGAAGGCCGGCACCTACGCCCCAAGCGCCATGGGCAAGCAGCCCGCCGTGATGGTAGTGGTGCAGGACGAGGCCACCCGCAGCCAGCTTAGCCAGATGAACGCCGCCATCCTAGGCAAGCCGGGCACCGACCCCTTCTACGGCGCCCCCACTGTGGTGGTAGTCCTTTCTCAAGGCGGCTGCGCCGTGGAGGACGGCAGCCTGGTGATGGGCAACCTGATGAACGCCGCTGCTGCAATAGGGGTGGGCTCCTGCTGGATTCACCGGGCCAAGGAGGAGTTCGCCTCCCCAGAGGGCAAATCCCTGCTGAAAAAATGGGGCCTCAGCGAAGATTATATCGGCGTGGGACACTGCATTTTAGGTTACCCCGATGGGCCGCTGCCCGAGGCAAAGCCCCGCAAAGCGGATTACATCGTCCGCGTTTAGCCCATACCTTTCCAAAAGCAAAAAAGGGAGAGAGGCAAATGCCTCTCTCCCTTTTTGTAGGTATATTATTCCGCCTCGCGGCTGGCAGTAGCGGTCAGATGGCCGTCCACACAATCCACGGTGATGTGTGTGCCTGGCAGCGGGTCGTCCCGCAGAATCAGTTTGGCCACCATAGTCTCCACCTGGCTCTGAAGGAACCGCTTCAGCGGCCGCGCGCCGTAAATGGGGTCGTAGCCCCCGTCCACCACAAAATCCTTGGCGGCGTCGGTCAGGGAGATGGTCAGCTGTTTGTCCTTCAGCCGCCGCCCCAGATCCTGGACCAGCAGCTCCACAATGGAGCGGATCTCCGCCTTCGTCAGGGGTTTGTAGAAGACGATCTCATCCAGCCGGTTGAGGAACTCAGGCCGGAACTGTTGTTTCAAAAGGCCTTGCACCCGGTCTTTTGCCTCCTGGGTGATCTCCCCATCGGGGCCGATGCCCTCCAAAAGATAACTGGAGCCCAGGTTGGAGGTGAGGATGATGACGGTGTTTTTAAAGTCCACCACCCGGCCCTGGGAATCGGTGATCCGGCCGTCGTCCAGCACCTGCAAAAGGATGTTGAACACGTCGGGGTGGGCTTTTTCCACCTCGTCAAAGAGCACCACCGAGTAAGGCTTGCGGCGGACCGCCTCGGTCAGCTGGCCGCCCTCCTCATACCCCACATATCCGGGAGGCGCACCAATGAGGCGGGACACCGAGAATTTCTCCATATACTCGGTCATATCGATCCGCACCATGTTGCGCTCGTCGTCAAAGAGGGCCTGGGCCAGGGCTTTGGCCAGCTCGGTCTTGCCCACGCCAGTGGGGCCCAGGAACAGGAAGGAACCGATAGGCCGGTCAGGATCCTGGATGCCCGCCCGGGACCGGAGGATGGCCTCGGTCACCTTGGTGACCGCCTCATCCTGGCCGATTACCCGTTGGTGGAGGATGTCCTCCAGGTGAAGCAGCTTCTCCCGCTCCCCTTCCATCAGCTTGGAGACGGGGATGCCGGTCCAGCGGGCCACGATCCGGGCGATCTCCTCATCGGTGACCTTGTCCCGCAGTAGGCCGGAGGAGCCTTTGGCCTTCTCGGCGATGGCTTCCTCCTCCGCCAGTTCCTTCTGGAGGGCGGGTAGCCGGCCGTATTTCAATTCGGCGGCCTTGTTCAGGTCGTAGTTGCGCTCAGCCCGCTCCATCTCGGCACCCAGCTGTTCGATTTCCTCCCGCAGCTTCTGCACCTTGCCAATGGCGCCTTTTTCATTCTCCCACTGGGCCTTCATCTCTTTGAACTGGGCCCGCAGGTCAGCAAGCTCCTTCTGGATCTCCGAGAGATGTTCCTGGGAGAGGTGGTCGCTTTCCTTTTTCAGGGCTGCTTCCTCAATTTCATGCTGCATGATCTTCCGGGAGATCTCATCCAGCTCGGAGGGCATGGAGTCGATCTCGGTGCGGATCATGGCGCAGGCTTCATCCACCAGGTCGATGGCTTTATCCGGCAAAAACCGGTCGGTGATATACCGGTTGGAGAGGACGGCGGCGGCGATCAGCGCCTGGTCCTGGATCTTCACCCCATGGAACACCTCATACCGCTCTTTCAGCCCCCGGAGGATGGAGATGGTGTCTTCCACTGTGGGTTCATCCACCATCACCGGCTGGAAGCGGCGCTCCAAAGCCGGGTCTTTTTCGATGTACTGGCGGTACTCGTCCAAGGTGGTGGCGCCGATGCAGTGGAGCTCGCCCCGGGCCAGCATGGGCTTTAGCAGGTTGCCCGCGTCCATGGAGCCTTCGGTTTTGCCCGCGCCCACAATGGTGTGCAGTTCGTCGATGAAGAGGATGATCTTGCCCTCGCTCTTCTTCACCTCACCCAGGACGGCTTTCAGCCGTTCCTCAAACTCGCCCCGGAACTTGGCGCCGGCGATGAGGGCGCCCATGTCCAGCGAAAAGATGGTGCGATCCTTCAGGCTGGCGGGCACATCCCCCCGGACAATCCGCTGGGCCAGGCCCTCGGCGATGGCGGTTTTACCCACGCCTGGCTCGCCGATGAGCACCGGGTTGTTTTTGGTCTTCCGGGAGAGGATGCGGATCACATTGCGGATCTCCGCATCCCGGCCGATAACTGGGTCCAGTTTGTGGTTCCGAGCCTGTTCCACCAGGTCGGAGCCGTATTTTTTCAAGGCGTCATAGGTTTCCTCCGGGTTATCGCTGGTGACCCGGGCGCTGCCCCGGACGGTGGCCAGGGCTTCCATAAACTTATTTTTATCCACCCCGAACACCCGGAAGATCTCTTTCAGGTCGCTGTTGGGGTTTTCGATCAGCGAGAGCATCAGGTGCTCTACCGAGACGTATTCGTCCTTCATGTGTTCGGCCTGGCGTTCTGCTTCGTTCAGCACCCGGTCTACGTCGGAGGAGACATAGATTTTATCCATCGGGCGGCCGGGGCCGGAGACTTTGGGCAGCTTCTCCACCGACCGGGTCAGCTGGGCCAGCATGGCGTCTGTGTCCACATTCATTTTGCGCAGCAGCTGGGCAATCAGTCCATTCTGCTGGGAGAGGAGGGCACAGGCTAGATGCTGCTCTTCGATCTGCATATTCTGGTATTCGGTGGCAAGGGCTTGGGCCGCCTGCACCGCTTCCAGGGATTTTTGGGTCAATTTTTGAGCGTTCATCGCAATTCCTCCCTCAAACTGAGTGATATTCTATAAAACGGTTCTTTCCCGGGAAAGATAGGACCGGTATTCTTGTTCCACTGCGGCCCGGGCCGCCTGGCAATCGTCCAGATGGTTAAAATACACCTTGAGCAGGTGGTCAAACATGCGGATGTAATCGGTGATGGCCCTGGCCAGCTCCTCGCTGCCGATCTCCCCTCGGGGGAGGAAAAACTGGCGGCAATACCGCCCTTCCTGCACCTGGCAAGGGATTCTCCCCCCGGGGAACCGGGAGCCGATGTAGTGGGTCTCCAGCTGGATCCACAGCTGGTAAAACCCGGTCAGGGATTCCAGCAATCCTTGGCTTTGGGTGCGGGCGGAGACCCGCAGCTCCCCGATGGCCGGACGAGGGGCCCGGTAAAGTTCCACCGCATAGCGCAGGGTTGGCTTGTACTTGTACCGCAGAGGGCTTTTAATGGAGAGGATAGCATCGGATGGCTGGGTGTTCACCTGGAAGGCGTCCATGCCGTCCATCAGCGCTTCCACCTGGGAGAAAATTTCCCGCATCCGCATCTCTGGTGTTACAAAGGAAACCGCTTCCGCCAGGATTTGGTTGATCAAAGCCGACCGGCTGGTGTTCTGCTGGTAGGCCAGGCGGTCCACCGCCTCCACCACATCGTCACTGAGCACTAGGCTGTATACGCTTCGGTTCATGGGTACCCTCCTTTCTACAGATATTATTGTACTGCCGAAAAAATAATTTGTCAATGATATTATATAATATTAATTTCAAATTATTATTCTATTCAAATTTTATTCACGACAAAAAGAGGAGGACCGCTTTCGCGGTCCTCCCTTATACTATGTGGTTGTTATCTGCCCAAAAAGCGAACCGCAAAGGCCGCAAAAAACTCCACAATGCGGCGGAAGGCGCTCTCATCCAAGTCAAAGGTGGGGTTGTGGTGGTTTCCGCTGGTGCCGGGCCGGGTGCAGCGGGCTCCAGTGTCGCAGTAAAAACCGGGGAACGCCGCCAGGAACTCAGCGTAGTTGTCCGAGCCGCAGGTGGGGTCATGGGGCGGGGCCATCACAAAGCCCACCGACTGGGCCACCTCCCGGCCGATGGCAGCCATTTCGGGGTCGTTGATCACCGGAAGGGGGGAGGATGGCGCATGGGTGACCACCGCTGTAGTGCCGTAAGCCTTGGCGGTGTTTTCCGCCACCATGCGGATCCGCTCCAGCAGTTTGTCGTTGTCCCCATACTTAAAGAAGCGGATATTCCCCCCGATCTTCACGCTCTCCGGCACGATGTTGTTGGCGCTGCCCCCGTGGATCTGGCAAGGGCTGATGACACAGGTGTCAAAGGGGTTGTGGTATTGGGCGGGAATGCTGGCGATTCGCAGCAGGATGTCGCAGGCGGGCTTGATGGGGTCCACCGCCTTGTCGGGGCGGGAACCATGGCCGCCCACCCCCTTGACCTCGATCTCAAACAGCTCAGCGCCGGCCATCAGCGGGCCATCCGGCAGGTGGATGACACCGGCGTCGCTTCCTCCGTCCAGATGGGTGCCGATGGAGCAGTCCACCCCACCCTGTTCCTTCAGGTACTGGACGATCTCCCCAGCACCGCCGCCCACTTCTTCCGCCACCTGGAAGCAGAAATAGATCTTGCCGGTCAGCTCCTCCTGGATCTGGGCCAGGACTTTGGCGGTGCCCAACAGCATAGCGGCGTGGCCATCGTGGCCGCAGGAGTGCATCACCCCGTCAACCTTGCTGCAATAAGGGGTGGTTTTGTCCGCTTCCTCCATGGGTAAGGCGTCAATGTCCGCCCGGATGGATAGGGTCTTGCCCGGCCGGCCGGTATCCAAAAGGCCCACCACATTGCCGCTGCCTACCGTCTCATGGGGAATGCCCAGTTTGTCCAGCTCCTCCCGGATGCGGGCGGTGGTGCGCACCTCGTGAAAGGAAATTTCCGGGTTGGCGTGGAACTCCCGGCGCATGGCGATGACATAGGGCTCCACTTCTTGGGTGAGCTTGTATAAATCCATCTTAATTCCTCCTTTGTCCACTGTTTTTTCAGCTCTCCTACGTAGATATATCCAGTATACGATACCCTATGGGGATTGTCAATTTCACAAGGACAAAGGTTCCCCAGCAGCATACAGCCCCTGGTATTTCCCTTGGAAAATGAAAAAGGCCATGAGCGTCCGCCCATGGTCTTTTGTCAACTGCTAACAGTGTCAAACAGGTTTTCTATTTTATGGTAGTGCCGGGGTAATAGTGTTCCAAAATCTCTTTGTAGGTGTACCCTTCCGCCGCCATGCCGTTGGCGCCAAACTGGCTCATCCCCACTCCGTGGCCATAGCCGTAGGTGGTAAAGACAAACTTTCCAGAGCGGTACTTCACCTCAAAACAGGTGGATTTCAAACCGAAGTTCAAAAGCTGTTCCCGGATGCCGCGGCCGTTGATCAGGGTTCCCTTGGGCACCTTGCCGCCTTGGGATTTGTACTCGCCGCCCAAGTAGACCCGGCCCACGTATCCACCCGGCTCCAATCGATCCTCGTCGATCTCAATCCAGTCTTCGGGGTCGCCATATTCCTCCAGGTCGATGCCATAGGTGTCCAACACCAGCTCGGCAAAGGCATCCCGGCTGATAGTGTAGGTGTTCTTGTAATAGGGGGAATCCTCATCCCAGGGGCTGTCCACCGACACCAGGTAAGGGAGCGCTGTGCCCCAAACCGATTGGCTGGTAGTGGTTTTGCCCGCGCCGGTGGAATGGTACACGGTGTTGGCGATTCTGCCCTTGTAATACACCCCCTCGCCGATGACCGACGAAACCGCCCGCTCCACGGCGGGACTGATATCCTCCCGCAGGATGACGCTGGGGCTGACCCCCTTGGCGTTGTTGTATTTTATGTAGCTGTAGGTCGCCACTGCCTGGGCCTTAGTGGCCTCAGGCAGCAGGTTCCCACGGGATTCGTTCTGCACAATCTGACTGACGATGGTATAGGCGTCGTCCTCCACCACCTCTCCCCCGGATGTCACCGAAAGGCGGTCGTCCTCATCGATGTCCGGGGGTTCCTCCTCCGGCTCGTCTTCAACCGGTTCAATGACGTCGATCTCCGAAGAAGAGGGCTCCTCTGGTTCCTCCGGCACACTGCTGGAAGAGGGGGGCAGCTCACTGGAACTGGATTCCGGCGGCAGGCTGGAACTGGAGGAAGGCGCCTCGCTGGAGCTGGATGCTGGAGGCTCACTGCTGGAAGACGGGGCTTCACTGGAGCTGGATACCGGCGGAACCGAGCTAGAAGAAACCGCTGGCGCACTGGAAGAACTATTTGGTGCGCTGGAACTGCTCGCCGGCGGCTGGCTGCTGGAAGAGCTGCTGGGCGCGGCGGAGCTGGAGGAGGGGCGATGGGTGGCGGCATTTGCCGGCTTGTTTCCCCCGTAGGTCTGGTACCAGATGTCCGGCATCAGGGGATTGGGGTTCATCTTGGCCCCGGAGGTGTCCACTGTGGCGCTCTCCCCGTGGCGGACCTTTCGAGCCACCACCGCCAAACGGGCGTCCGTGAACTCATAGGTGCAGGTGGAGAGGGTCAGCAGTTCGTCGCCATACTCCACATCCACCCCGGTGTCGATGAGGGAACGGTTGTAGATTTCATCTACAAATTTATAAAAATCGTTTTCATCCGCTGCATTTAAAAAATTGTGGTATTCAAAGGATTCGGCGGCGCTGGCCACAAATACCGAGACGATTTTGTAGTCCGCCTCCTGGAACACCGAGTCAAAGGTGATCACCGGGTGCTCCTTATAAAAGTCCAGCTTCTGGTATTTGACAATGTCGCCGAACATCTGGCCATCCCGCATGTTGTGGCCGTAGATCACCAGGTTGTCATCCGGCGAATTGAGGCTGTTGCGGAAATCCAGGAAGGGGGTTCCATGGCGGTTCTGTTTGTCATTGAAGTCCCTTTTGAGATAGTACTCGTTGTCCTTGCCCTGAACCACTGGGAAGTTGATCAGGGTGCCGGGGATCTCCAGCCAGCCCACCAAATCCGGGTTGATGTCATAGAGGGCCGCAAACCGGGGAAGATACCCTTCGGGGTACCCGGAAACCGAGACGTCCGAATTGTCCTTGATCCCCTCCAGCCGGTCGATCATCGATTTGTTTTCATAGGCGGTGTAGTAATAGTGGGCAAGGTAGGTCCCCGCCCCCAGGAAGCAAACCATCGCCGCTAAAAAAACCAGCTTGCGGAACTTCTCCCCCAAGGGGTCCTCCTTACGGGGCAGGATAGCCGCCCGCATCCGGGTGAGGAAGGAAGCTTCCCGCAGGTCGGGGGTATCCCGCTCCGGCGGAGGGGGCGGGGGCGCCGCCATCCTGCCCAGACGTTCCTCCAATTGGGGAAGGAGCCCATCGCAGAGGGCTTGGGCGTCCTTGCGGGTACCGGCCACCGCGGTGAGCCGCACCCGGGTACTTCCCCCCCGGCTGTAAGCGCTGACCGCCAGCCCTTCTGGGACCGGCAGGTCGGTGAGGCAGAATTCCACCTCTTGGGGGGTGTGGGGGGATTCCACCGTCTGGGTGGCCGAAAACACCCCGGCGAATTTGGCGGCATAGGGGAGCACCCCATCCAGCACCAAAGGCCAGAGCTGTTCCTCCTCCCCCGGCAGCACGATGACGCATTGCTTCCCGGCGGAGATGGCGAACCCTGGGGTCAGGCCCCCGGGGGGCAGAGGAAACACCACGCAGACTTCAGGGAGGTTCGCCCCCTCTTGAACCTTGTCGTCAAAGGGGATCCCCCGGCGCAGGCATTCCCGCTGGATAGCTTCTAAAGTAGGCATGTGAAGAAGGGTGGGCAGATCCAACCCTTCGCACAAGGTGGATTTGATGGTGGGTTCGGGGTCAATCCCCCCCACAGCGAGGATCATGTCGCTGCGCTCCATGGCTTCGGTCAGGGCATTTTGAAGTGCTCCTTGATTCTGTCCGCATTCTGTCAGATGGTTCAGCTGTACGCCGAACAAGGCCAGCTCCCGTTTCAGGACGCCGGCCAGGGCGCTCTCCTGGCTCCCCAGGCAGGGGGCCGACAGGCTGAGTATCTCGGCTATCATGGGTGAATCCTCCTTTGGATATGGGTTGCCCCTTCCGAAACGTTCCCCCTATTGGGGATCAATCCGAAGGCGCTCGGCCCCTTCCACCGCTTCCTCCAGCATGGGGGCGAAGTCAAAGGCGGCTTCCGCCTCCTCCACCATGGCCAGTTTGGGCCGGGTGCGGGGGTGCTTGGGGGTGAAGACGGTGCAGCAGTCCTCATAGGGCAGGATGGAGGTCTCAAAGGTGTCGATCTTCCGGGCGATGCGGATGATCTCCTCTTTGTCCATGCCGATGAGAGGCCGCAGCACCGGCATCTGGCAGGCCACGTCGGTGCAGGCGATGGCCTGGACCGTCTGGCTGGCCACCTGGGCCAGGCTCTCGCCGGTGATGAGGGCGGCGCAGTCGCTGCGCTGGGCCAGCTTTTCGGCGATCTTCATCATCATACGGCGCATAATCACGGTGAACAGCTCCTCCGGGCAGTTGTCCCGGATGGCTTCCTGCATTTTCGTAAAGGGGACGATAAACAGCTGCATCCGGCCGCAGTAGGCGCTCATCTTCTCACAGAGGGTGATCACCTTCAGTTTGGCTCGCTCGCTGGTGTAAGGGGGGCTGACAAAGTGGACCGCCAGCACCTCCATCCCCCGTTTGGCCATCATATAGCCGGCCACCGGGCTGTCGATGCCGCCGGAGACTAGCAGCATAGCCCGGCCGCTGGTGCTGACCGGCATGCCGCCTGCCCCTTCGATCTGCCCGGCGTGGATGTAGGCGGCGAAATCCCGGATTTCCACCATGACGGTGACCTGTGGGTTGTGGACGTCCACCGTCAGACCCGGGAACTGTTCCAACAGGTAGCCGCCCAGCTCGGTGCAGATTTGAGGGGTGTTCATAGGGAAGGTCTTGTCCGATCGCTTGGCCTCCACTTTAAAGGTGCTGGCCTCTGACAGGGTCTCTTTCAAATATTCCACCGTTTTTGCCTTGATATCCTCAAAATCCTTCTCCACAATACAGGCGCGGGTCAGGGCCGCAATGCCAAACACCTTGCGGACCCGGTCCACCGCCTCATCCAGGTCGATGCCGTCCTCCTGGGGCTCAATGTACATGGTGGATTGGGCTTTGTAGCAGCGGAACTTTCCCAAATCCGCCAGTTTGCGGCGGATGTTTTTCAGCAGCACGTCTTCAAAGGTGGTGCGGTTGAGGCCTTTTAGGGCGATCTCCCCGTTTTTGATCAAAATAAGCTCTTTCATCGTCTATTCCTCGCTAACGTCCCGACGGCCTCCTTGAGGGCGTCAATCAACTGGTCGATGTCTTCTATGGTGTTGTCCGTGCCGAAGCTGATCCGCAGGGCGGAGTCAATCCGGCTCTGGGATAGGCCCATGGCCCCCAGCACATGGCTTTTCTCTCCCCGGCTGCAGGCGGATCCGCTGGAGACGTAGATGCCCTTCTCCTCCAAAAAGTGGAGCAGGATCTCCGACCGGAACCCCTCCACCGACAGGTTGACGACGTAGGGAAGGCCCTCCAGGGGGGAATTTATGGCGATGCAGTCGGCCTCCTCCGCCCGGGCCAGCAGGTGGGCCCGCAGCTCCTCCATCCTCTGAAGGTTCTCCCCCATGTGGGAGGCGGCTTTTTCGGCTGCAAGGCCGAAGCCGCAGGCCAAGGGCATATTTTCGGTGCCGGGGCGCAGGCCGTTCTGCTGGTGGCCGCCCCACAGCTGGGGGAGAACCTTAACCCCCTTTTTCACATAGAGGGCGCCCACCCCTTTGGGGGCGTGGATCTTGTGGCCGCTGACGGTCATCAGGTCCACGTCCCACTTCACCGGCTTGAGGGGGATTTTGCAGAACGCCTGGACTGCGTCGCAGTGGATGAGGGCATTGGGCGCTTTTTTGCGGATGCCTTTCACCGCCTCTGCCACCGGCAGGATGGTGCCCACCTCGTTGTTGACTGCCATCAGGCTGACCAGGATGGTGTCTTTGTCCACCGCTTCCAGGAGGTTTTCCAGGGTGATGATCCCCCGGCTGTCCGGCTTCACATAAACCGCCTGGAACCCCTGTTCTTCCAGCTGGCGGAAGGGGGCCAGCACCGCCGCGTGTTCAAAGGCGGTGGTGACGATTTTGTTGCCCCGGCGCTTTTTGGCCTGTGCCCCGCCGAAGATGGCCAGGTTGTCCGCCTCAGTTCCGCCGGAGGTGATGGTGATGCACCCGGGGTCGCAGCCCAGGACAGCGGCGATCCGCTTAAGCCCCTTTTCCCATTCCAGCTGGGCCATCAGCCCCCGCCGGTGGAGGGAAGAGGGGTTGCCGTACTGGTTTACCATCACATCTGCAATATAGCTGGCCACTTCCGGGTCAGTCCTGGTGGTGGCGCTGTTGTCTAAATAAATTTCCCGCAAGGCACTTGCCTCCCTTTTCGTCCCTTGGCTCTGGGCAGCAGCGGAAAAAAGTGGCTGTCCTTGCCGGTTGGCGCGGATTTTTAAAATGTTCGGTTCTAGGTTATTATAGCAGAAAACCGGCGGCTTTCAAATGTTCCAGAGGCATTTTACATATTTTTAATGAAATGGGGTAAATATAACAGCGAGTATTACAATTTTCTGTCAGAACGGATTCCTCCGGCTGGCAAAACCAGAAATTTTTTGTTTGGAGGCATAGCCATGGACAAAAACATGTCAAAAAGCGATAAACTCCGGGCCGGCATTGTGGTGGGCACCTTAGCCGCCGCTTTGGTGGTCACGGCGGTACTTGGATTCTGGCAGGCGAACAAATACCGCCGCCAACTTGAGATGACCTATCTGCGCTCGCTGGAGGAGCTTTCCAGCTATGTGGCGGACATTTCCTCCACCCTCAACAAAGGGGTTTACGCCGGTTCCCCGGCCCAGATGACCTCCCTTTCGGCCAAGCTGTGGCGGGACGCAGGATCGGCCAAGGCGTCCCTCTCCGCCCTGCCTTTAGAGGAACTGGACCTGACGGACACCTACCGGTTCCTCTCCCAGGTGGGCGATTACGCCATGACCCTCTCCCGAAAGGTGGCCAACAGCCAGGAGCTGACCGAGGAGGAACTGCGCAACCTGGATACCCTGTGCACCTATGCCCAGAACCTCAATGAACAGATTAACGCAGTACAGGGCCGGGTCAGCAGTGGGGAGATCCCCTTGGACCGGCTGGCCGCAGTCTCCGTCCAGAAGGGCAACGGCGCCGACGGCGAGCAGCAGCAGGCGGGCGGCGGCGGATTTGAAGAGCTGGAAAACAGCTTTGATGGCTATCCCCGCCTCATTTACGACGGGCCCTTCTCAGACAACATTTTGGACCGCCAGCCCCGCCTCACCAAAGGACAGCCGGAGATCAGCCAGGAGAACGCCCAGAAAAAGGCCGCCCAGGCGGCTGGGGTCAACCCCTCCGCCCTCACCTTTGAGGAGATGGAAAACTCCACCATGCCCTCCTACTGTTTCGGCGGGGACAACATCAACATCGGCGTCACCAAAAACGGCGGTTTTGTCACCTATCTGATCAATGGCAGGGATATTGGGGACAAGACCATCGACTCCAAACAGGCCATCAGCATCGCCCGCAAGTATCTGGAAGGGCTGGGCATCGAATCCATGCGGGAGACCTACTACGAAATTGCCAATAACATCTGTACCATCAACTTTGCCTACCAGCAGGATGGGGTCGTCTGCTACACCGATCTGATAAAAGTGGGTGTGGCCATGGACAATGGGGACATCGTCTCCCTGGACACCCGTGGCTATATCGTCAACCACCAGAGCCGCCAGATTCCCGCCCCCGCTCTCACCCGGGAAGAGGCCATGGAGAAGGTCAGCAAAAACCTGTCCGTTCAATCCGCCCAGCTGGCGGTCATCCCCACTGCGGGCCTTAACGAGGCGTTTGTCTACGAATTTAAGGCCACCGGCAAAAACGGGGAGCATGTCCTCTCCTATATCAACGCCTTAAATGGGGTGGAGGAGCAGATCCTCATCCTCATCGAGACCGAAAACGGGGTGCTGACTGTTTAGGCAAACTCCCCCTTTTCTTTGGACAGCAGACACACATTTTGCCCAAAGCGGGGAAAATCTCCTCCTTCCCCTGCCCTAGCCATCCCCAGGCCTTGCATTTTCCCCCCCAGGCGGGTATGATGGTACCAATTTCATCTGTTTGGGGAGGATTGTATGGCCCAGCGTGCATTTATCAAAAAAGGCGACCTGATCTTTGTCCTGGCCTTTTTGGCTTTTGTAGCCGGGGTTCTCTGGTACCGCCAGACCCAGCCCTCCGTCGAGGGCAACTGGGCGGTGGTGACGGTGGACAGCCAGGAAGTGGCCCGCTATGAACTGTCCGCCCACCAGGAGAGCCACTTGGTGGACCTCTCCCCCTATGGGGTAGAGGTGGAATTGGAATTGGTGGATCACCAAATCCGATTCCGCGAATCGGACTGCCCGGACCACATCTGTGTCAACACCGGCTTTATCTCCCAGGAATTCCAAAGTGCGGTCTGCCTGCCCAACAAGACGGCCATCGCCATCTACACCCCAGAGGATTTGCCCCCTCATCCTTAAAAGCGGTAAAAAAACAAGAAGGAACCGGCCCACGATCCGGTTCCTTCTTGTTTTTATGGTGAAACCCAAAGAGGGGTTGCTGGTGGATGGTATGGGGTTACTTGGTCTGCCCGCTGCTTTCATGGCAGTGGCAGCAACCGCCGCAGCCGTCTTTCCCGCCGCAGCCCACGCAACCTCCCTGTTTTTGACAGCGGATCACATACCGTGCGGCCAACAGGACAATTCCCAACAGGATTGCACCGATGATATAGGTTGCCATACAAAAGCCTCCTTTGCAGACACATAGATTGTACAAAACGCTCGCTTATGCTTTAACTGTGTCAACCGAGCGCAGACGGGTGGGGTTTTCCACATAGCCTTTGCGGAAGAGCAGCCACAGGTAAACCACCAGGATCACCGCCGCAATGGCCGTACCGATGGAGAAACCGGCAGCGCCGGTGAACAGCAGGCCGAACTGGTACAGCATAAAGGACATGGTATAGGCGAACACCGTCTGATAGCCGATGGCGAACCAAGTCCATTTGGCGTTGTTCATCTCCCGTTTGATGGCGCCGATGGCCGCAAAACAGGGGGCACACAGCAGGTTAAACACCAGGAAGGAGTAGGCGGACAGGGCGGTGAAGTGCTGGGCAATGGCTCCCAGTTCCCCAAAGGCGCCTTCCTCGACCAGTTCCAAAGCGTCGCCAGCCACCGCATAGATGGTGCCCAAGGCGCCGACCACCTCTTCTTTGGCCACAAGGCCCAGGACAGTTGCCACAGCGGTCTGCCAGTTTCCAAAGCCCAAGGGGGCGAATACGGGGGCGACCACTGAGCCGATGGAGGCCAGTACCGAGGCGTCGATGTCGTCCACCATGCCAAAGGTGCCGTCCACAAAGCCGAAGCTAGAGGTGAACCACACAAAGATGGAGGAAAGAAGGATGACCGTGCCGGCCTTTTTAATAAAGGAAGAGCCTCTCTCCCAAGTGCCCCGCAGGACATTTTTTACCGTGGGCAGGTGGTACTGGGGCAGTTCCATGACAAAGGGGGCGGGGTCGCCGGCAAACAGCTTGGTCTTCTTGAGGATGATGCCGGAGATGATGATAGCCGCCACGCCGATAAAGTATGCAGAGGGCGCCACCCACCAGGCGCCGCCGAAAAGAGCGCCGGCGATCAGGGCCACAATGGGCATCTTGGCGCCGCAGGGGATAAAGGTGGTGGTCATGATGGTCATTTTACGGTCCCGATCCTGCTCAATGGTCCGGGAGGCCATAATGCCGGGGACGCCGCAGCCGGAGCCGATCAGCATGGGGATAAAGGATTTGCCCGACAAGCCGAAGCGACGGAAAATCCGGTCCATGATGAAGGCGATACGGGCCATGTAGCCGCAGTCTTCCAAGGCACAGAGCATCAGGAACAGAACCAGCATCTGGGGCACGAAGCCCAGGACGGCACCTACACCGCCGACGATGCCGTCTACAATCAGGCCAGTGAGCCAATCGGCGCAGCCAATGCCCACCAGGAAGCTCTCCACTGCGGGGGAGATCCACTCGCCGAACAGGGTGTCGTTGGTAAAGCCGGTGAGGAGATCACCCACGGTGCTCACCGAGATGTAGTAGACGAAGAACATCACCACGGCGAAGATGGGCAGGGCCAAAAACCGGTTGGTGACAATGCGGTCGATTTTATCGGAGGTGCTCAGGCCGCCCCGTTTTTTCTTGACACAGGCTTTGATCACCTTGGCGATGGCGTTGTACCGCTCGTTGGTGATGATGGACTCGCTGTCGTCGTCCAGTTCTTCCTCGCAGGAGGTTATGGCCTTTTCCAGCTCGGCCAGGGTCCCCTGGGGCAGTTTCAGGCTTTCCAGCACCTTTTCATCCCGCTCAAACAGCTTGACAGCATACCAGCGCTTGTTCTCTTGGGCGATGAAGTTGTCGGCAATTTCTCCAATTCTGTCCAAGGTATCCTCCACCGGTTTGGAGAAGACGTGCTGCGGGGTGGTCTTGCCGCCCTGGAGGGCCATTTTAACCGCCGCCTCCGCAGCCTCCATGGAGCCTTCGTTCTTGACCGCCGAGGTCTCAATCACCTGGCATCCCAACAGGTCGGAAAGCTTTTTGGTGTCGATGACATCGCCGTTTTTCTTGACGATATCCATCATATTGAGGGCGATGACCACCGGGATGCCCATCTCGGTCAGCTGGGTAGTCAGGTACAGGTTCCGCTCAATGTTGGAGCCATCCACCAAGTTGAGGATGACATCCGGGTGCTCCCCAATCAGGTAGTTCCGGGTGACCACCTCTTCCAAGGTGTAAGGGGAAAGGGAATAGATGCCGGGCAGGTCGGTGATGATGACATCTTTGTGCCCTTTGAGCTTGCCTTCCTTCTTTTCCACTGTGACGCCCGGCCAGTTGCCCACAAATTGATTGGACCCGGTCAGGTCGTTGAACATCGTTGTCTTACCGCAGTTGGGGTTACCTGCCAACGCAATGGTAATTGCCATACGGAATTCCTCCTCTAATTTGAGATTGTTCTGTCAAAATTTGTAGTTAGTAAAAGCTAACCACAAGAGATAAAAAACAGCCGCACAATGGGGTGCCGCCTGTATTGCAGCCATCTTTTTTTGCGCTGGGCCTGTGGTGCATCTGTGCCCAGCCCTGATGGGATCTCTTAGGTATTACTCCACCAGGATGTTGGCCGCGTCCCCTTTGCGGATGGAAAGCTCATAGCCCCGCACCGTGATCTCCACCGGATCGCCCAGAGGGGCTACCTTGCGCACATAGATCTGGGTGCCCTTGGTGATGCCCATATCCATAATACGCCGCTTAAGGGCACCTTCCCCTTCCAATTTCTTAACCATGACCGTCTGGCCAATGGGGATTTCCCGCAATGTTTTCATAGTGATCCCTTCTTTCTCAAAACTGCCGCACTGTCGTTTTACTGGTGCACAATGATCCGGCTGGCCATGCTCTGGCTCAGAGCAACCCGGGTGTCCTTGACGTTGACAATCAGGTTGCCTCCCATCTGAGAGATGACGGTTACAGGGCCGCCTACCACAAAACCCAGGCTCTCCAAAAAGCGCTTGGTTTCATCCTTTCCGTGGATCTCTTTTACCGTGGCCGGTTGGCCGGATGGTGAAAAAGTCAATGGCATAATCATGGTCACTCCTCTTCCGTTCGCATGGCGAACCATTCTTGGGAACTCAGATGGTTAGTGATGACTAACCCGTTCTGCAGTGTAGTTTACCATTGCTAACCCCACTTGTCAACAATTTTTGAAAGATTTTCTGTCCGCCCTTGCCCCATTTCTGCGCCTATGCTAAAATAGTAAGGCATAGGCAACTACCAATTGTTTGATGTTACAATTTTGTTTGCCTTGGCAAACTTGCTCGGAATGGAGGATGCTTTTTGAAGACCAACGAATCCGCAGAAAACTATTTGGAAACCATTTTAATGCTCAAAAAGGAAAAAGGGGCGGTGCGCTCCATTGATATTGTCCATCAGATGGAGTTCACCAAACCCAGCGTCAGCCGGGCTATGGCCCTCCTGCGGGAAAAAGGCCAGATCACCATGGATAAGGAAGGCTGGATTGAACTGACCGACGACGGCCGGGAAATCGCCGAGCGGATCTACGAGCGGCACCTGTTGATGACCGAGTGGCTCATCGCATTAGGGGTCTCGCCAGACGTCGCCGCAGAGGATGCCTGCCGCATTGAGCACGACATCAGCGAGGAGACCTTCCGCCAGTTGAAGGCCCATATTCAAAAACACCAATAATATTGGGGCGGGTATCCATTTGGATGGGTCTCTGGCGAAGCTGCAGAGTTTATAAGAGGTACCACAATATTTTTTCTCTCTGCAAAGAAGATGCGCCCTTTTGGCGAGCGCGCATACATGGAGCGCAAACTAAGCCTTTTGTTCGCGGAAAAAATAAGTTCCCCTTGGGAACCGCCCCTGCGCCTGGCCGCATCGGCCTGGCGGCGCCCCAAAAATTTTATAAAATATCTTGACTTCTGTTTTTCGCTGTGCTAGGATGAGGTTGCGGTTAGATATCACTAACCAAAGGGAGGCTTCGGTTCTTCCTTTTTCTACTCCTCAAAGGTTAGTATATGCTAACCATTTGGGATTTGACTGCGTAAAAAGGAGATGACTCTTGTGGCCCTCACTCCATCCGCGACACGATACCTTCTGGCCATCTACCAGCTAAGCGATGGCGGCCACGCTGTCCGTTCGGTGGACGTGGCGCAGGAGCTCTCAGTGGCCCGGGCCAGCGTGGTCAAAATGCTGCACCGGTTGGTGGCCGACGGTCTTATTCAGAAGGAATATTACGGCAACATTCAGCTAACCCCGGCGGGCATTCGGGAAGCAAACCGAATCTACACCTTATTTGCCATCTTGGAACACTTTTTCTCCAACTCCCTGCAGGTGAGCGAAGAATCTGCCAAACAAGATGCTATCTCCTGCCTATGCTTCCTTTCAGAGGAGAGCCTGGAGCAATTGACTCTGCTATCCCTCCCAGAAGAAGGAAAGGTCCCCCTGCCCTCCCTTCTCATTGAATAACGATTTCCGCCTTTTGTTTCTGCTTTCTGGAAGGCGGATACGCTCCTGTTTGCACAGCAAACAAAAAAACAGCCATCCCGTGGTGGGATGGCTGTTTTTTTGTTGTTCGTTATGCGGCCAATCCGTTCAGCTGGGCGGCCAGCTCCTCCAAAGAGGCGATCTCCTCCTGAACCAAGCGGTCCAGCAGCTGGGCCTGGCGGGCCTCCGCTGCCTTGAGGGCGGCGATCTCTTCGGTGTAATCCGCCCCTTCAGTTCCGGCTTTGTCCTGCACGGCATGGATCACGTCGAATAGATCCTCGTGGCCAACTACCCGGCCGGCGCCCCACATCAGGCGGTCAGCAGGCTGGTTCAGCACATAGTCGGTGAAGTAGGCGAAGGTCTCCTTGTCAAAGTCATAGGCATACCAGTTGTTGTCCACCCCGTAGAGGTATTCATCCAAGGCGGCCTGGCCGTTACCGGCTTCCAGAGAGGCAATCGCGCCTTTCAGGTTGGCCAGGTTGTTCTGGGCATGCTGGTGGGGGAAGATGGAGGAATCCTCCCAGGTCAGGCGGACCAGATCGTCCTGGGCCAGCTTAAAGGTGGCAAGCACCCCATCCCCCAGGGCAGAGGACCCATCCAAAATCTCCTGGGCCTTGGCTTCATCCCCCTGATGGAGGGCGTCAGCGTAGGAGGCGTTGACCTCAAACACTTTGTCTCCGGCGGCCTTGGCGGCCTCAGAAGCGGCGGATACCGCAGCCAGCAGGGCCTCGCTGTCCACCTTATAGGCGGCGAAAATCTCCTTGTCCACACTGTCACCCAAAGCGGCAAACCGGGCGGAGAAATCCAAGGGGGAGACGGCGCAGTGGTCGTACTCCATCACCATCAGCCCATACATGTAATGGTGGAAGAGGAATGCCTCCCGGCTGTAGGTGTCCTCGTTGTCAAACTGGGAGTGGTAGATGCTGGAGGAGAAATCCCCCCGCAGGGCGTTGACGCTGGCGGGGATGCCGGCGATAGAGATGGAGAAATCATCCGACCAGGTCTGGGTGGGGACGATGATTTCCACCCCGCCGGGGAAAACGCCCTCCACGGTGGGGATGGTGGGCAGGAAGCCTTCCATAAACCGCTTCAGCTCATAGGAGGTGCGGATGGAATCGGTGTCCCCTATACTGAGGGCAGGCATCTCAAAGTTGATGTTGGCGATGACCTTGCCCGCCCATTCGGGATGGGCCTCAAACACCTGCTTATAGGCGCCGGTAGACCAGTCGTACCGGGTGTTGGTCATCCCCCATTCCTCTGCGGCCATAGCACAGAAGACCAGGGTCTTTTCCGGCTGGTAGCCACTGTCCACCAAGCCCTTGGCAATGCCCATCATCAGGGCGATGGCGGCGCTATCATCCTGGAAGCCGTCGAAGTAAGCGTCGTAGTGGGCGCTGACTATCACCATGGCATCTGGGTCTTTTCCGGGGATCATCCCCACGATGTTGTAGCTGGTGCCGTCCAACTCCACCTCGCTTTTGGCGTCAAAGGTCACGGTGATCTCCCCGTTTTCTGAGGCGGCAATGGCCTCTTTCAAAGCGCCGGCGTCGGTCTGGGAGATGGAGAAAGCAGGGGCGTCAGCCGGGCCGCAGACATCCTGGGCATTGAGGGCGTCGGGGCTGATCTCGGCATATCCGCCATCCTGCATGGCGAGAACCGCCGCAGCGCCCTTCAAATGGGCCTGGTAGGCAGGGTAGTTGATCCACCAATCCTCGCTCTGGTTGATATCTACAAGCACAAGCTTACCGGTGACATCCAGCGGCTCCAAGTCGGCAGCAGTGCCCCTGCCAGCATACACTACGGTGTATTCCCGGGGGCCCTGGGTGTCAAAGTTGGTGTGGTACCCGCCAAGCACGGCGGTTTTCTCCTGGCCGTCAGCGGCCTGGAAGGTAAGGTCGGCTTTTTCAAAGGTCCAAGTGTCCAAGGTGATGGCGTCTTTGGTCACATTCTGAAGACCAATCTTCTCCATCTCCTCTTTGAGCATCTCCCCGGCGGCAATCTCCGCTTCGGAGCCTGCGGTGCGGTAGCCCAGCTTCTCGTTGGTTTTGAACTCGGTCAGTTTTTTGGTGAGTTCATAGGAGTAGTCCACGTCCACCTTGTCTAGGTAGGCCTGCTGCTCCGCCCGGTAGGAGGTTTCGGGCTGGCTGGAAGTTCCGCCGTTCTGCCCGCTGCATGCGGTGAGCGCCAATGCGGCCGCTGCGAGGAATGCTGCGATTCTCTGGATTTTTTTCACTTATCAACATCCTTTCTAAAATTGGGTTGTATCACACATCATACAATAAAATGGCGAGATTGCAAGGATTTTATGAATAATTTGTTTTGTCGCCATTCATTTTTTCCAATTGCGATTATTTTTTCCCTGAAATAAGGCCAAATTTTTCTGTATTCTCCAAAAAAGCCCACTGCCTTGCAGGATGATGGCACTGGGATATTCTTTGTTTGTGGTTCCTTTCACAAATTCTCCCCATCTGGGAAACGCAAAAAATCCCCCTGGGAATCCAGTGGATTCCCAGGGGGACAATGTGGGGGGATGGCAGGAGAACAGGCTTCCCCTATACAGTCTCTTTGGTGATAGCTTCGTTGATATAGTCCTCCACAATCTTGCCGTCGATGATCCGCACTACCCGGCGGGCGGAGGCTGCAATCTCATTGTCGTGGGTAATCAGCACAATGGTGCGGCCTTCCCGCCACAGTTCCCGCAGGATGTTCATCACGTCCACGCCAGACTTGGTGTCCAGGTTGCCGGTGGGCTCATCGGCTAAGATCATAGGCGGACGGGCGGCAATGGCCCTGGCGATGGCAACCCTCTGCTGCTGGCCCCCGGACATCTGCATAGGGCGGTGGGTCAGCCGTTTTTCCAACCCCACCCGGGTCAGCGCCTCCACCGCAAGCCGCTTGCGTTCCTCTTTGCCCATACCGCGGTAGATGAGGGGCAATTCCACATTCTCCACAGCATTCAAGCTGGGGATCAGGTTAAACCCCTGGAAGATAAAGCCGATCTTCTTGTTGCGGATGTCCGAGAGCTCATCGTCCCCCAGAGTGGCCACATTGACTCCATCCAGATAATATTCCCCGCTGGTGGGAACATCCAGGCATCCCAGCATATTCATAAAGGTGGATTTGCCGGACCCGGAATGCCCGACAATCGCCACAAACTCCCCATCCTCAATGGAAAGGTTGATGCCATCCAGCGCCCGTACCTCATTTTCGCCGGGGTTGTAGATTTTATACATATCCTTGATCTCAATCAGTGCCGCCACGCAAACACATCCCATCTGTTAAAGTCTATCCCCTATAGTATGCTGTGCTCAAGGGCGATTCAACCATATTCTGTGAACATTTTAGATTGTAAGAAAACCGAAAACCCTTCTTTCGGTTTCCATTCAAAATCCCCCCCTCACAGGCCGTGAGGGGGGGCAAGAAAAGACTCCCTTATATGGTTTTCATCTGTCTCCAGCGGCCGCTCTTCCAGCGCAAAAGGAAGATCGCCGCCCGGACGTTTTCATCTATAGCAAAGGCAATCCACATCCCCACAAGGCCCATCCCTTGGTGGATGCCCAAAAACCAGGCAAGCCCCACGGCGATGATCCACTGGCTGGCAATGCCCACCGCCACCGGGTATTTGACATCCCCCACCGCTTGGAGGTTGCGCACCAACACGATGTTAAAGCTCCGCCCGATTTCCAAAAACACCTCCACTAGCATCACTTGGGCCCCCAATGCGACAATCTGGGGGTCTTTGCTCAAAAATCCATAGATGGGCCTTGCGAACAGCCATAGCACCAAGGTGATCCCCACCGTCACCGGGACAAAAGTCTTTAAAATATGGCGGTTCTCCCGGTCGGCACCGTCAAAGTCCCGAGCGCCAATGTGGTATCCCACCAAAATCTGGCCCGCTTGGCTCACCGCCTGGATCAGGGTATAACAAACCTGGGCCAGCATGTTGGCATACATGCGGGTGGTGACCACATAAGCCCCCAGAGTGTTGACAAACACGAGGCTTGTCATCTGGGAGAGGTTGTAGGAAAGGCTCTCCCCGCCTGAGGGGAGGCCAATGCCCAGCAGCCGCAGTAGCAAATCCTTGGGGAACGGCTTCAAAAGGGAAAGGCGGATTTTCTCCCCCCGGACATTGGCGTAGAAAGCGGCGATCATCATTCCCATGCCGGCGATGCGGCACAAGGTAGTGGAGATGGCCGCGCCCGCCGCACCTAGGGAGGGAACCGGCCCCATCCCGCCGATGAGGATGGCATTGCCCACGATGTTGATCAGGTTGATCACCCCGGTGGACAGCATGATCACCAGCATCCGGGCATGGGCCCGCAGGAATGCGCTGAAGGTGAGCATCAGCGCCTGGAAGGGCAGGGAGAGGCCGGTGATCAGCAGATAGCTGCGCGCTTCGGGGAGGAGTTCTGCCGGGATCTGCATCCAGGCGAGGATAGCGCCGCCGCCAAAGTAGACCATCCCTGCCAAAACCAAACTGACAAAGAGGTTCATCAGGGCGGAGAGGGTGTAGATCTGGCTTACTTTGTGCAGATCCCCCGCCCCCAGATACTGGCTGATTAAAATAGTGGCTGCCAGGCTGATGACGCTGAACGTCAGAATCAAAATGGTGATCACCTGGTTGGCGTTGCCCACTGCGGCGACGGCGGTGGTGTTGTATTGGCTGAGCATCACTTGGTCCACATTTCCCACCAAAAGCTGCAGCAGCAGTTCGATGAAAATAGGCCAGGTCATGGACAAGAGGGAATGGGGCTGGGCGACTGGACGCTCCATAAGACGGTCCTCCTTTGCCGGGCGCGGGCCCGGAAATTGATTGCCGGGGATACTTTTTCTTTCAAAACGACTTGTATTATACAATGGCAAATCGGAATTGAAAAGATTCAGAATCCCCCGATCTTTTCCCGGATACTGCATATTTTTTAGGCATTTCGCCCGCGGAAGCATTTGTGCAGATTCCCCAGGACTTTCCTGCAAATTTTGTGTGATCTTTGCAGTCCCTTCCTCGTTGCTCCTCACTACTTGGTTTCCCTTCCATTTTTGGGCAAGTTCCCCATCCTTTTTCTTGCAACTGGGCTGTTCTTTGTTTATAATAGAAGGGAATCCCCGTCGGCCCCAGTTGGAGTGGATCGTCCGGGAACCTGCTCGATTTTTTCCGATTCATCGGGAACTCACCATAGCTATTTGACAAAGGAGGATACATACCTATGCAAACTATTTTGGAACAGGCAAAAGCCCTCGCCCCCGAAATCATCTCCTGGCGCCATCAGATTCACATGCAGCCCGAAGTGGGCCTTGATCTCCCCAAAACGGTAGCCCTCGTCACCGAGGAATTGAAAAAAATGGGGTACGAGCCCCAGGAGTGCGGCGGCGGCGTTGTCGCCGTCCTGGACAGCGGAAAGCCTGGCAAAACCCTTCTGCTGCGGGCGGACATGGACGCCCTGCCCATGGATGAGGACTCCGGCGAGGCTTTCTCCAGCCAGGTTGCCAAATCGGCCCACACCTGCGGCCACGACACCCACACCTCCATGCTGCTGGGCGCCGCCAAGCTGCTGATGGACAACAAAGATAACCTTGCAGGCGGTAAGGTTAAATTCATGTTCCAGCCTGGTGAAGAAGGCCACGGCGGCGGCCATAAAATGGTGGAGGCTGGCGTTCTGGAAAACCCCCATGTAGATGCTGCTATGGGCTTCCACTCCTTCGCCGGCCTGGATGTCCCCACCGGCCATGTGGTGTATTCCCCTGGCCCAGCTATGGCCTCCTGTGATATGTTCACCATCACCGTCACCGGCAAAGGCGCCCATGGCGCACGCCCTGAGGCCGGTGTCGATCCTCTGAACATCCTCTGCCATATCCACGGCATGCTCCAGACCATCAACAGCCGGGAGCGCAAACAGCTGGAGCCCATGGTCTTGACCCTCGGCCAGCTGGTCTGCGGTGATGCCCCCAACATTATCCCCAATGAAGGGTATATGAGAGGCTCTATCCGCGCCTTCAGCGAGGAATCCCGCCAGCTGTTTATCCGCCGTCTCAATGAAATTTCCAAAGGGGTGGCCGAATCCCTGGGCGGCACCGCTGTGGTGGACTGCCAATCCACCGGACTTGCCACCGTCAATGACCTGACCGTAGGCAGCGAAATGGAAGGTTACCTGAAAGAGCTCCTGGGCGACGACCACGTCTCCACCTGCGAACCCTCTATGGGCTCCGAGGACTTCTCCGAGGTCATCAGCCGGGTGCCCGGCGTGTTTATGCGCCTTTCCCTGGGCTCCTGTGAGGAAGGTTACTGCTTCGGCGGCCACCATCCCAAGGTACGTTTCAACGACGAAGGCTTATATCTCGGCTCCGCCTGCTTCACCCACTGCGCTCTGCGCTGGTTGGAGGAGCACAAATAACCAAAACAAACAGCAAAACTCCCCTGGGGACACACCCCCAGGGGAGTTTTCTTACTGAATGGGCAAACACGGCTACTGGGGCTGATCCCCTTCCGCCAGGGCTGCGGCTTTGGCCTCCATTGCCTTTTGAGCTTCCTTTTGGTCCACAATCACATAGTAGATCAAACCGGCGATCATCACCGCCGCACCCACATAGGTCATGGGCTTGGGCACCTCCCCTAGGAGGAAGAAGGCCACAATGGCGGTGATAAACGGCCCCGCCAGGTTGATGACCGAGGCAGTGACAACATTGATGTACTTCATCGCCCAAATGGGGGTGGTGTGGCAGAACAGGGTGCAGAACCAGCTGAGGATTGCCATATAAAAGACCGCTTTTAAGTTGAGGCGGAAATCCGCGCCGGTGAGAAGGCCATAGACCCCAGTGATAATAGTCCCCAGGCAGTAGTCCACCCCCAACAGGGGCAGCAGGTCCAATTCCTTGCGCACTGCGCGGGCGAACACCTGGTTGCCGGCATTGAGCACAGCAGAGGTCATAATGAGGGCGATGCCCAAGGCGCTTCCGCCGACGCCGCCTCCCAGTTCATCCGCGCCGATGATAAAGACGCCTGCCAGGCAGATGGCCACCCCCACCAAGGCCCGGGCTGAGGTTTTTTCATGGAGGAATACCCACGCCATCACCACCACAAAGATGGTGGTGCAGTTGCCCAGGGTGTTGCAGATAAAGGCTGACGTGCCTTGGTTGAGGGCCTCTGCCCAGGCAATTAAGGCAAAGGTTTTGCACATGGAATACCCGATGACCTGAAGCCAGGAGGTTTTGGTCATGGCCTTGACCTTCTCCCGATTTTCCCATTTGGAGAAGAGCACCGGCAATACCAGCACCGAGACAAACAGCAGCCGGTAAAAGGTGATGACCGCAGCATCCACCCCGGTTTGGATGATGAGTTTGATCAGCGGGGAGATGAAGGAACCTACGACCATGCCCAAGACACAGACCAGGTAGACTTTAAAGACCCCTCTTTGTTGGTTTTCCAATTCCGTTACCTCCCAGATTGTTTCATTCTGCTTTCTAACTGTTGGAACCGCGATAAGATGAGTATATCAATTTTGCAGAGTAAAGTAAATTGACGAATGCTCCAAATGCCCTACCCCTTTCTGGAGCTTGCGACAAATTCCCTGGGGAATTTTTGCCCATCCTTCCCCCAAGCAACCCAAGTTCCGGATGGAGTGAAACCCTGCGGGGCGTTTTTGTGGAGCATTCAAAACAAAAAATAGGCCCATATTTCATTGTTTTGCAAAATGGGGAAGTGGAGCCCAAAGAGCTTCTTCCCTTACGACGGGGAATCCCTGGCGGCTAAACTCCTATTTTGGCTACAAGACCGGCGCGCAAACCAATGAAACCCCCGGAGGGCAGCATTGGTGCTGCCCTCCGGGGGTTTCATTGGTTTCATCCAGGGGGAGCTCCATTTCCCTGCCTTTTTCCACAGCAGGAGGAGGGAATCGTGGAAAACCCCTCTGGTATTTTTTATAACTCCTCCAAAATCCGCTTGCGGGATTGGTCGTACTCCTCCCGAGTGACCAGTCCCTTTTGGTACAAATCCTCCAGCCGGCGAAGCCTCTCCTCTGGGGAATGGATCGAAGCATTCCCTTGGGGGAAGTCATCCTCCACCACAATCGTGTGGGTGGCGACCCCCTTCTGTGAAAATACATTGATTCCATTGACCACGGCAATGGCGCCGGCGCCCAGCGTCCAAAAAATGCCAAAGGGGCCCAAGGTGGGAATGACCACAAACAAGCCGATCCCCACAAAGATACAGCCCACGATCAATCCCAAGACGGAACCCGCTTTTCCCGGCTTAACTTGGATGTTTTTGGCCACAGGCAACCCCCTCCTACTCTGCAAAGAATGTTTGGAATAAACCATCCTCGCTGGGGGAGTGGGTCACGTAGCCCACCGCAACAGCTGGACCGGCGGCCTCTTTGACCGCTGCTGCCCCTTCGGGGCCGAACGCCCCGCAGAGCTCCACCGCACCCAGCCCTTGTTCCGCCACGAGGCGGCGGACGGTGTCGCAGCCCTCCTGGAGGGAGCGCACTGGCACAAACAAGGTGTCCATCCGCTCCCCAGGGAGGGTACGGGTTTCCTCCGGGCCCTGGTCGGTCATCAAAAGAAAGGCAAAGACCTTTTTCATTACAGCTCGACCTCCAGGCCGATCCCCTGTTCTTTGGCTTTTTGATAAATCAGATATGCGCTGGCCAGGTCCTCCACCGCAATGCCCACTGTCTCAAACATGGTAATTTCTTCAGCGGTCTTGCGGCCTTCCAGTTTGCCCAGCAGGATTTCACCCACTTCGCCGACCACCTTGTCGGCGCTCCACTCCCCTGCGTTCATGGGGATGACCAGGTCTCCGCCGTCCCGCAGGGCAGCTTCGGTCTTATCCACATAGACCCGGGCCTTCTGTACAACGCTTGTAGCCATCTCCCGGGCGACAGGGGAACAAGCGCCCACCGCATTGATGTGGACGCCGGATTTCAGCCACTCGCCCTCCACAATGGGCTCCTGAGCTTTGGTGACGGTGCAGAGGATATCCGCATCCACCACAGCTTCTTTGGCGGTCTTGCAGGGGATGAAAGTAATGTTGGGGTAGGCTTTGGTCATCTCTGCGCAGTAGGCATCCACCGCTTCGGGGACAATATCCCAAATATATACCTTTTTAATAGGGCGTACCAAGGAGATCGCTTCCACATGGGCCCGGCCCAGTTTTCCAGCCCCTAGAATGCCAAGAACCGAGGCATCTTCCCGGGCCAGAAGACGGGTGGCACTGGCGCTGGTGGCAGCGGTGCGGATGGTGGTGATGCACTCGGCACCCACAATGGCGATCAGGCTGCCAGTCACCGTGTCAAAGATGGGCACAATGCCCTGGGCGGTGCCATTTTTGCGGGCCTCTGGGCCAGGGAAAATGGTGACTTTGCTGCCGGTGATCTCCTTGGTGTCAATGGTGGAGGGCATTCCGGCAAGGATGTTGCCGTTTTTATGGTGGATCATCGACCGCTGCAGCATGGTGATAGCTCCGGCGGAGACATCCCGCAGCACCTCATCCATGGCGGCGATGCAGTCGCCCATCTTTAAAAGGCGTTCCGCCTCAGCATTGCTGACCAGTAAAGTCTTGCTCATAGTGAATCCTCCTGTCTAATGTCAAGTTTCTTCTTGCTAACCAATTTGGTTCTATTATACCATTTTTGCAGTAGAACACAAGAGGATTTGGGCAAAAAGAGAAGAGACCCGGCCTTGCGGCCGAGCCTCTTCTTCAGTGAGGAAAGAAAGTTATTGAAATGGAAGTGAAAGGAACTAGCGCATGAAATCCCCCATGACCCGGGCGGCGTTTTTCCAGGCTATTTTTTCAATCTCATCGTCGGTGAAGCCATCCCAGTGGAGCTGGTCAAAGAGGAGGCCAACCTCTTGAAGTTCAAGGCCGTTTTCAAAAACGCCTTCGCCTATAGAATTTCAAACCAACAAAGCGCTTTTTCGAGTTTTAATTGCCCCCGAAGTCCTAATTATTTACCTCAAACACAATTATTCGCAGCGAACTGACAAAATTATATTAAGCACATTAATAAAATTTTTAGAATATATATGCAGCCGAATAGCTTGGATAAATCTCAATTTTAAGGTTTATTAAAATGTTAACTTTCTAAACAATATCTGTCAAGGGGTTTTGAAAAAATTTATCAAAACAATAAATCAGGTTTGTACTTTCTGGTATTTTTGACTAGAATCTCATTGTATCTCCTGTGCTTTACAACGGGGAAAAATATGGTACAATAAAAATATACAAATTAAGGATGTGAAATTATGCTGCAAATAGATGAAATGGACCCATCCCAATCCATCAACGACTTGTTTCAGCCACTTTACCAAAGAGCCAGCAATATCTATACCTTTGTGGCATTGCGCAATCAGGCCGATGAAATCAGCCGGGATTACGGCACTGGCGAACTGAGCAACATGACCGAGGCCCACCTGGTCATCGATATCTGCGATCATGAAGGCGCCACCGTCACCGAGCTGGCAGAAATGTCCTGCCGCACCAAGAGTGCCATCTCCCAGATCATCGCCAAGATTGAGAAAAAGGGCTATATCACCCGCAAACGCTGCAAAAGCAATTACCGGGTGTACCACTTCTATCCCACCGAAGAGGGGCTGCGCCTCTGCCGCCAACACAAGATTTACGATGTACAGATGATGTTGGCCACTAACGAGCGGCTGCTAAAATTTTGTACCCAGGAGGAGATTGACGCCTTCTACAAAGTTCTCCACTACCGTTGTATCGATCTGAAGGAGAGGCTCGATACAGACCGCAAAGCGAGCATGGAAAAAGAAAAGGCCGCCAAGTAGAGGGATTGCCCCACTAGTCGGACGCCAATTCAGCAAAACCCCCGGGAATAGATTTCCCGGGGGTTTTTTGGATGGATTTGCGGGGGGCTTGCCCCTTTTTGTCGCTTTCTGTTTATCTGCTAATAATAAAAGGCCAATATTGCTTTTTTCTATGGATATTCGGCTTATTAGTTAAGAAACTTATCAAAATTTCTCCCTTTTGGTTCATAGGGAGATACCGTTTTTATCTACTTACCCAAACAAGGGGATTTCACCCCTATGACGGGCGGGGATCCCCTTTCCGCAGCAGAACACAACGATGGGGAGGCCCTAGGGCCTCCCCGTCAATTTTCCTGTTGTTATTGATGGTTTGCCAGCCAGCTCATAGCGGTATAGGCATAGACGGCGCTGCCCACCGGCAGGCCCTCTTCATTAAAGCAGACCTTGGGGTTGTGGCCGCCATAAGTATAGCCTTCGTCGTTGCTGCCCAGGCTCACCCGCAGGTAGCTGCCGGGAACTGCCAACATCACCTCGGAAAAATCCTCCGAGCCCATGCCCGCCGGGATGCAGTGGACCTTATCCTCCCCCAGCATCTCTTTGACGTAGCCCACCAGCTCGTCGGTCTGGGGAATGTCGTTGATGGTGGGGGCCATCTCGGTGGTCCACTCGATGTCCACCTTGCCGCCAAATGTGGCGGTGATACCCTCTACAATCTCGATGAACCGGCGTTTGGCCAGCATCCGCACATCCTGGTTAAAGGCCCGGATGGTGCCACTGATAAAGCCGCTGTTGGGGATGATGTTGCAGGCATCGCCGGCCACCAGCTGGCCAATGGTCAGAATGAGGGGCTCCTGCTGGGGCCGCTCCCGGCTGTTGATGGTCTGCAATGCGGAATGGATGTGGCACAGGATGTTGATGGGGTCGATGCCGTTTTCCGGCCGGGCGCCATGGGCCCCTTTTCCAGTGACGGTGATCTTAAACGCATCCGCACTGGCCATAGAAGGGCCGTTGCAGTACAGCACATGGCCGGTGGGGTGCTCCTGGGCGGTGGCGCTATGGATCCCCATAGCGGCGTCCACCTTGGGGTTTTCCAAAATGCCGGCCGCTATCATTTGTTTGCAGCCGTTGTATCCTTCTTCACCGGGTTGAAACATGAACTTAACTCTGCCCTTGACCTTGTCCTTATTCTCCATCAGAATTTTGGCCGCACCCAGCAGCATGGCGGTGTGGGTGTCGTGACCGCAGGTGTGGGCCGCTTTAGGGTTCTTGCTGGAAAAAGGCAGGCCGGACTCCTCTGCCATAGGCAGGGCATCCATATCCGCCCGCAGCAGGAACACCTTTCCATTGGGGTCCCCCTCCAGAACGGCGGTGACGCCGCCGCCGCACTCAGTGGGCTCGTAGCCCATCTTTTTCAGCTCCGTCATCACATAGGCGCTGGTCTCGGGGAGCACCGCGCTGACCTCAGGGTTTTCATGGATGTGGCGCCGCCAGGCGATGATTTCCGGTTTGAGCTCCTCTGCCCGTTTGAGAATGTCGTTCATATTTGTTTCCTCCCGGTAGTATTCGCTGTTTAATGCGTTAAAGTATACGTTCATTATACCATTCTTGTCGGGGATTGCAAGGCTCAGGGGCCGATTTTTGCAGTTTTCCCATTTTAAATGAATTGCTTCATCCCACCTTGTGGATAATTCACAATTTAAAGTGTGAAAGCGACAATATTATAACCTGTGACCCTCCGCCCTACCCCGGATCCCCGCCTTCTCCCCCAGCCATTGCCATAAAAAGGCCCTGGGACGCGCCCAGGGCCTTGCTTGGAATTACTGATTGTTTTTGAGCCATTCTTTTGTACAGTGGAAGAAAAGGGCGGTGCCCAAAGGCATAGCGGATTCATCAAAATCCGCCTTGGGGCTGTGGACACTGTAGGGGTAACCCTCCGCCTCATTGCCCATGCCCAGCCAGAAGAACCCGCTGGGCACCCGCAGAGAGACCTCTGCATAATCCTCAGAACCCATGCTGGCGGGCAGTTCCACCAGGCGCTCGGGCGGGACGATCTCCTGGATGGAGCGGAACAGCTCCCCGGCCACCTTGGGATCGTTGATGGTGGCGGCGGTGCCAGCCTTAAAAACCACCTCCGCCTTGCCTCCCAAAGTGGAGGCCACCCCTTGGGCGATCTCCACCAGCCGCCGTTTGACAAACTGGCGGACTTCCTCGTTGAAGGCGCGAATGGTTCCGGACATGGTGCCCTCGGCAGGGATGGTGTTGGGCGCATCACCAGCGGAAATCTGCCCGATGGTCAGCACCACCGGTTCCTGCTGGGGCCGCTCCCGGCTGTTGATGGTCTGGAGGGTATCGTGGATGTGCATCATAATGTTAATGGGGTCGACGCCCTCCTCCGGGCGGGCGCCGTGGCCGCCTTTGCCGGTGACCTTGATCTCAAACACATCGGTGGAGGCCATGATGGGGCCCATGCGGTACCCGATCTGGCCGGAGGCGATCACCTGGCCCACGTTGCAGTGGAAGCCCATGGAAGCATCCACATGGGGATTTTCCAGGATGCCGGACTCAATCATCAAAAGGGCGCCGCCAGGGCCTTCCTCATTGGGCTGGAACATGAATTTGACCCGGCCACAGAGTTCTTCCCGATCCTCCATCAACAGCTTGGCCGCGCCCAGCAGCATGGCGGTATGGATATCGTGGCCACAGGTGTGGGCCGCGCCGGGGTTCTGGCTTTTAAAGGGGTGGTCGTTCTCCTCATCCATGGGCAGGGCATCCATATCCGCCCGCAGCAGGATAGTCTTTCCCGGTTTTCCCCCTTCCAGTACCGCTACCAAGCCCCCTTCGCAGATGGGCTGAGGGTCATACCCCATCTCCCGCAGCCGGGCCTCCACAAAGGCGCAGGTCATAGGCAGGTTGGTGCCCAGCTCTGGGTGCTGGTGCAAGTACTGCCGCCACTCGGTCAATTGGGGCAACAACGCGGTTGCCCGCTCCATGGGATCATGCATACAGAAACCTCCTCACAGCAATTGGTTTGATGGCTTTCCTTTCTATCCTCACCGGCAGCGCGGGCCGGAACTAGGTGTGCTCTCCGCCCTTTCCCCTTGGATGTATCCTTTCTTTGATTTATCTGAAACATGATAAATTTTCTTGCATCTCGATTAATTTTTATTTCTACATTCATTATACCAACATCCCCCTGGTTTTCCCAGAAGAATTGAGGATTTTTCCACCTTCCCGGCTGGAAATCAGCACCACGCCACAACACAATCTCTCCCCTTTGGTCACCCTGCCCAAAGGCAAAGGGCTCTCCAAGGTGTTCTTCCCCAACAGAAAACGCGCGGAAGACTAGATCTTCCGCGCGTTTATTACCCCGTGATCGGGGAACCCCGCCCCAGTCAGCTGGCCGCCAGGGTACCCTGGGCCGCCTCACTGGGCCGGACCATGCAAAATTGCTTCAAGGGGAAGTGTTTTTTCACCACTTCGAACAGATGGAACCCATAGTGCCTATAGATTTCCAGGTTCCGCTGGTTGTGGGTCTCCAAGGAAACCTCCATGCCGTTTTCATCGGCAAAGGCGAGGACCGCTTTCATCAGCCGGCTCGCCACACCCTGCCCCCGTTTGGAGGGCCGCACTGCAAAGTACACCACATGCAGCCGGGGCGCTTCGCCCAAATCTTCGGTCCACTCGGAGTTGAGGTACTCCTGCCCCCGGATAAAATTCCACAGGGTTTTGCAGGAGGGGTCCTCCTCCAGCAGGAGCGCCGCCGTCTTCCAAGAGGCAAACATCTCAACAATACGGCGGCGGACCCCGTTTTGGGGCTCCGTCTCATCCGATACGATGATGATGCCGTTCATCTCCGGACTGTCGGCGTATACATGGCAGGTTTGAAACAATTCGTCCAGATCACACTGAAAAAGTCCCGGCAGAAGTCGTTTTCGCATTGTTTTTTGCGGGATTAGCTGGCAGTACAAAGGATCTTCCGCAAAGCATTGGGTCAACAGATCCGTCAGCTTGTCGGCATCCTTTTGATCCACCGGATACAGTTGGTCGATCTTCAAAATTTCACTCACCTTTTTTATTGTAGGACCAAAGAGGGAAGTTCTTTCCATTTGGGCCGTTTACCGAATCATGTTGGCATAAGGCAAGTTATTTAATATTCATATTCCCACCCCTGATTCAGATTTGCCGGGAGGGAATTTCATGGTCTCTGGACTGTTTTCATTATAGCATTTGGCCAGGCGGGGCGGCAATCCACGCCTGCCCTCCTCTTGCGCCAGGTTTTGGAAGATTCCCACAGCATTCACCGGGGATTCTTTGATTCCTTGGCCTTCTTCTTTATTTCCCCGATTCTCTCCGGTTTCCTCTGACCCCTCGGCTGGGGTGGAATTCTTTGGCCTGCCGGGATGGAAATCGGTGGGCATGCCTTGAAATTCTATCTTCAACCCGCTAGAATAGATGGGTACCTTCCCCGCTGTTGCCGGTTTTTTGGCAACGCCCCGCCGGGGATATCCCGGTTATAACAGCAGCGCTTGCAAGGGATCATTGGGGAAGTTTTTTATATGAGGAGAACCGCCATGCAAAAATTGATGGGCTATATGCGCAAAGCCATAACCGAATACAACATGCTGGAGGATGGGGACAAGGTCGCCGTCGGGGTCAGCGGGGGCAAGGATTCCGTCGCCCTGCTTACCGCCTTAGCCTGGATGCGCAGTTATCTGGGCATCGACTACAGCCTGGTTGCTATCACCTTAGACCCCCAGTTCGGCGGGGTACCAGGGGATTTTTCCGCCATTGAAGAGCTCTGTTCCCGCCTGGATGTCCCCTACATTTTAAAGCGCACGGAGATTGGGCAGGTAATCTTTGATATCCGGGACGAGAGCAATCCCTGCTCCCTCTGCGCCCGGATGCGCCGGGGCTGCCTCCACGACACCGCCAAAGCCGCGGGCTGCAATAAAATCGCCTTAGGGCATCACTACGACGACGCGGTGGAGACCTTTGTGATGAACCTGTTCAACGAGGGGCGGATCGGCTGCTTTTCCCCGGTCACCTATCTTTCCCGCAAGGATCTGACCATGATCCGGCCTATGGTCTTTGCCCCAGAGAACGACATCCGCAAGGCAGTAAAGCACGAGGGCCTGCCGGTGGTCAAGAGCAGCTGCCCCGTGGATGGGGTCACCACCCGCCAGTGGACCAAGGATTGGCTCCGGGCCATGGAAAAGGAACACAAAGGCCTCAAACAGCGGCTGTTTGGCGCCATGAAACGGGCCCATGTCAGTGAGTGGTGATTTGCCTCGGCTGGGAATTTTGCCGATTTCCCGGTTGATTTTTCCACAGGTATTTGGTATACTAATTGTTGCATCCCAAGGTTTGTCCCCTCTGTGTCAATTCCAGCGGGGAAGATCGCTAAGAAGGATGTGCCTCTTCTTTTCCCATTGAGGGGAAAACTATATGGAAGCGTATCGAAGTGGTCGTAACGAGAACGACTCGAAATCGTTTTGTCTGTGATGAGCAGGCACGTGGGTTCGAATCCCACCGCTTCCGCCAAAGCCAAAATAGCAGTATCCTCTAATGGGGGATACTGCTATTTTTACTCTTATTAATTTTAAATCCCAATAGAGATATGATGATGTCAAAAGGAGGAGATTTATGAAGAAACTTCATTACCTATGTTTTCTGATGCTTATAAGTTTGGTATTTACCGCTTGTACCGCAACGGGAAATAATTCAGTGCCCTCTTTGCCGCAAAGCTCACAGGAGACGCCGGCAGAAGATAGCAGCGCACAAAGTGCCCAGGAACCATCTGAGCAGCCCGTAGATCACAAGGAGGAACAAAGTAAAACGGAAAGTCAAGCTGATGCTCCAGAAGAACCGGTTAGCATGAATGGAGAGTATCCGATTTCCCCCGCAGATTACCAAAAGCTGCTTGGAAAAGGAATGGACGTGGATTGGTCAAAAACCAATCAGGGACGAAAATACTATAATACACAAGCGGCAATTGATTTTTCCGAAGCAGGTATTTCTCATGTGCGAATCCGTATTGCAGACAAGGCCACAGACGATCTTCTAGAGGGACTGGATCGACAGATTGAGGATTGCCTAGCGAATGGGATCATCCCGGTGATTGCTTATCAAGCAGATGAATTTAAGAATGATCCCAGTGAAGAAAATATTCAAGAGGTTGTGGATTGGTGGACAAAGGTTGCAAGACGCTATCAAGATACCTCCTATTTATTGTCGTTTGACCTGTTGATTGAATCCACTGATGCACTAAATAAACAGCCTGATAAACTGAACGAAATCTATGAGCAGCTTGTGACAGAAATCAGAAAGACAAATCCGAATCGGATTATTATGATTTCTCCTAGGCTGCGCTCTGATGCAGCTTATCTGCATGAATTGGAAATTCCCACAGATCATAATGACTATCTTATGGCGGAATGGCATTTTTATGCCGCAGGCCCCAGCAAAACAAATGACCGTAAGTTGTGGACCACTGGAACTGAGCAGGAGCGTTCTCTGATTGATGAGAAGATCCAGCTTGCGCTGGAATGGCAGCAGGAAACAGGGATTCCCACTTGGGTAGGAGCATGGATGCCAGGAAATTATAACGATGGGAATGACTATACAATTGAGGAGCAGGTTGTCTTTTCCAGTTACATGACCCAACAGTTAACAAATGCCGGTATCCCGTTTGCTGTCAACTCAGACACAAAATTTTATGACAGAAAGTCTAATAAGTGGATTCCCACAATGATGCCTGTATTCGACTGTATTTATAGCTGATCACAGAGGACAACAAACAAAAATAAGGGGTTAAGTTGCTATCCCGTTTCTTCTCTAAAATGTATATCGTTTTTAACCGCCCTTTCTGGAATTTTCTTGCCTGTCCGCTATATTTCATACAATCTATGCCCAATAATTATAGGGCACAAATATGGCCGATTTCAAATTCACCTCAAACTTTAAAACATCTGTAAAGGCCGAACGGTATGAAAATTGTGAAATGACCGTTCAATAAGGAAGGAGCTAAAAATGAACTTTCAAGAACCATCCATGTTTGATTTGCTGATCGAAGCCCATATTGGGTTGGACCGTCAAGGCCCTGGCAGCTCGGAGATGACGCGCCGCGCCCTGGGATTTGTGGATAATCTGGATGCAAATTCCCGCATCGTTGATTTGGGCTGCGGAACCGGCGGCCAAACGATAGTCCTCGCACAAAATACCGCCGGGCATATTACCGGAGTTGATATGATTCCCAGCTTTATCGAACGCTTCGGTGCAACTGTCCAAACGCTTCAACTGGAGGAACGAGTTGCCGGAATGGTCGGCTCGGCGGAGAATCTCCCCTTTGGAAAGGGCGAACTTGACCTGATTTGGTCGGAAGGGATGATCGACGGAATCGGCTTTGAAAAGGCCCTGACCTATTGGAAGGATTTTCTCAAACAAGACGGCTATGTGGCGGTCACCTGCCCATCCTGGCTCACCGAAGACCGCCCTTCTGAAGTTGCCTCTTTTTGGGCAGATGCTGGCAGCAAGCTGGATACCGTTGGCGGCAATGTTTCCATCCTCCAGCAAATTGGATACCAGTTTGTAGCCGCCTTTACCCTTCCCGAAACCTGCTGGACCGACCATTACTTTATTCCCAGGGAGGCTGCGGAAAAAGCGCTTCTTGAAAAATATCCCGGCAGCGAAACGGTCAAAGCTTATGTGGCAGGCGACAAATACGAAGTGGAGTTATACGCTAAGTATAAACAGTATTATGGTTACGTCTTTTATATTGGAAAAAAAGCATAGCGGCAGTTTCGCTGCCGTTATACAGCGGCGAACGCCTTGCCACTTTTCCCGGTTTGTTTGATTCAAAACCGTTCTAAAGGCCGTACTCCTCCTATTTGACACCCTATCCCCCATGGGATATTAGGTGATGGGAACAACTTGCCCGCTCTGGGATGGCTTTCCTTGACTTCCCCTCCGGCAAGATGCTACAATGATCGCAAGCGATCTTTGGGGGAAATCTCCCTCTCCTCGCTGTATATACACAAACAAAAAAGCTGTAGTTCGGAAACGGGTGCAAATCCCGTGCGGTCCCGCCGCTGTAAGGGCCAAGTCCTCCTGCTGGATGCCACTGGGAAACTGGGAAGGCGCAGGAAAGACACTGGGAAGGCCCAAGCCAGAATACGGACAGCTTTTTTCAGGGAAGGCGCCTCTTGCGAGCGACAAAGGCAGCCGGTTGGGCGGGGAAAACTCCGCCTTATTGGTGTTGTTGAGACCTCCGGCGCAGGGTAAGCCGGGGGCCTTTTCCATTTCTGGCAGGTTGTCCCAGCAAGAGTCATGGCCCTGCCATCCCCTGCTCCACGCGGCGGGCGCGCCTTCCCTTTTCATTCACACCAGCCAAAAAACGACGCGGAGGATTTTTATGGAACAGCAAGCGATTTTAGTGGTCAGTTTCGGCACCAGCCACGACGGCACCCGGGAAAAAACCATAGGCGCCTTGGAGCGGGAGGTGGCTAGTGCCTACCCTTCTATCCCAATTCGCCGTGCTTTCACCAGCAAGGTGATCCTCCGGGGGCTGGAGCGGCGGGGAATCCAGGTGGATTCGGTCCCCCAGGCCCTGGACAAATTGGTGGAGGAAGGGTTTTCCAACGTGGCTGTCCTCTCCTCTCATCTCATCCCCGGGGAAGAGTATGACAAACTCCGCGCCCTCATCGAGGAATACCGCCCCCGCTTTCCATCCCTTTCGCTGACTGCCCCCCTCCTGCACACCACCGGGGATTTGCTGGCAGTGGCCAAGGCGGTCCTAGGCCGGCACCCTGTCGCAGAAGGGGAGGCTCTGGTGCTGATGGGCCACGGTACTTACCATCCGGCCAACAGCATCTACCCTGCCCTGGACTTCGTCTTCCGGGACCTTGGCCGGGAGGATGTCTTTGTGGGCACGGTGGAGGGCTACCCGGAGGTGGATTCGGTGCTGCGGCGGCTGCAAAGGGCCGGGTACACCAAAGCCCTCCTTGTTCCGCTGATGCTGGTGGCCGGGGATCACGCCATCAACGACATGGCCGGGGAAGAGCCGGACAGTTGGAAAAACCAGTTGGAAGGGGCCGGCATCGCCGTCCGCTGCGCTTTGGAGGGGCTGGGGGAAGTCCCCGCCATCCGGGAGCTGTACCTCTCCCACCTGCGGGAGGTTTTGTAGGAGGATTTTCCTTTCCCTCACAGGCTTTTTTTGGTACAATGGTTCCATAGCAGGACAAAACGGCGCCCAAAGACCGCATGCTGCGGTCTTTTCTTTTAAAAGGGGGGATTTTCTTGGCATTTGAACAATATTTGCAGCGGGGCCGCCAAAAACTGCGCTGTGGATACACCACCGGCGCTTGCGCCGCCTTAGCGGCAAAGGCCGCCGCCAAAATGCTGCTGACCCAGCAGATGGCGCAGGAGGAAACCCTTGTGTTACCCAAGGGTTTGGCCGTCACCGTGCCCATAGAAGAAGCAGCCTTTTCCCCCTCTTTCGCCTCCTGTGCCGTCCGCAAGGACGGGGGGGACGACTGCGACGCCACCCATGGCCTTCTCATCTATGCCAGAGTCTCCCCCTGTGCCCACCCCGGTGTGGAAATCGACGGAGGCCAAGGGGTGGGCCGGGTCACCCGCCCCGGCCTGGATCAACCGGTGGGGGCTGCGGCCATCAACTCCACCCCCCGGCGGATGATCCGGGAGGAGGTGGAGGCAGTCTGCCGCAGTTTGGACTACCAAGGCGGCCTCTCGGTGGTGATCAGCACTCCAGGCGGGGAAGCGGTCGCCCAGAAGACCTTTAACCCGGTGCTGGGCATTGAAGGGGGGATCTCCATCTTGGGCACCAGCGGCGTAGTGGAACCCCAAAGCCTCCAAGCCCTCTTAGACACCATTCAAGTGGAGCTAAAGATGCATGCCGCCGCCGGCTGCAAAGAGGTCATCTTCACCCCTGGCAACTACGGGGAGGACTTTTTGAAGGCCCATCCCCCGGTCCGGGAAATCCCGGTGGTAAAAATCTCCAACTTTGTGGGGGATTCCCTGGATTTTGCGGTGGAGATGGGTTTCACCCAGGTGTACCTGGTGGGCCACCTGGGCAAATTTGTCAAGCTGGCCGCCGGGGTGATGAACACCCATTCCCGTTATGCCGACGGCCGGCGGGAGGTCTTTGCCGCCCATGCGGGGATGGCTGGGGCCAACCAGAACTGCATCTGCCAGCTGATGGAAGCCCCCACCGCCGACCAGTGCCTCGCCATTTTGGAAGACGCCGGCCTTCGGGAGCCGGTTCTCGATTCCATTTTCAAACAGATTCTCTACCACACCCGCCGCCGGGCCGATGGGATCCAGGTGGAGGCGGTGGTTTTCAGCAACCAATCCGGCGCACTCGCCTACAGCGAGGAGGCGGGCCGGTTATTTCGTTTGTAACAAAGGAGGGCATCCGCCCATGAACAAAGGCGTTTTCTGGGGGGTCAGCGTTGGCCCCGGCGACCCTGAACTCCTCACCCTGGCCGCCCAAAAGGCCATCCTCCGCTGCCCGGTGCTGGCGGTGCCCCGCACCAAAGGGGAACACATGCTAGCTCTTTCCATCGCCCAGGGGGCGGCGGACCTCTCAGACAAGGAAATCCTCCCCTTGGATTTTTTGATGACCACCGACCCCAAAGCCCTCACAGAAAATCACCGGCATCTGGCGGGGCTGGTCGCCCAAAAGCTGGACCAGGGTCTGGATGTGGCCATGCTCAACCTGGGGGATGCCTCCATCTACGCCACCTTTTCCTACCTGATGGAGCTTCTGGCTGGGGACTATGCGGTGAAGGTCATCCCTGGGGTGCCCAGCTTCTGCGCAGCTGCAGCCGCCGCCAGGTTCCCCCTCACCACCATGAACCAGCCTCTGCACATCCTCCCCGCCGGCAAGGAAGGGATGGAGGAACAGCTGACCCAGCCGGGCCGGTTTGTGCTGATGAAAAGCGGCCGGCAGCTCCCCCGGGTCCAGGAGGCCCTGCGCCAGGCCGGGCTCTATGAAAAATCGGTGCTGGTGGCCGATTGCGGCCTCCCCGGCCAGGCCATTTACGAAAATTTGGACGACATCCGGGAAAACCCTGGGTATTTTACCACCATCTTGGTAAAGGAGTGACAGCGATGGTCCATTTTGTAGGGGCGGGCAGCGGCGCCGCCGACTTGATCACCCTGCGGGGGGCGAGGCTTTTGGGCGAGGCCGATGTGGTTGTCTACGCCGGGAGCCTAATCAACCCAGAACTTCTGGAGCTGACCCGGCCGGGGTGCTCCCTGTACAACAGCGCCAAAATGACTTTGGAGGAGGTCCTTTCGGTCCTTCAACAAGCGGAAAGGGAGGGCAAAACCGCCGTCCGCCTTCACACCGGAGATCCCTGCCTCTATGGGGCCATCCGGGAACAGATGGACGCCTTGGATGCCCTTGGCATCCCCTGGGCAGTCTGCCCGGGGGTTTCCAGCTTCTGCGGGGCGGCGGCAGCCTTGGGGGCAGAGTACACCCTCCCCGGTGTGAGCCAGAGCGTCATCATCACCCGGATGGCGGGGCGCACCCCAGTGCCGGAGCGGGAATCCATCGCCGCCCTGGCAGCCCACGGCAGCACCATGGTGGTGTTTTTGAGCGCCGGCCTACTGGAGGGGCTCCAGGCCCAGCTGATGGAGGGGGGCTATGCCCCTGACACCCCGGCGGCCATCATCTATAAGGCCACCTGGCCGGAGGAAAAAGTCCTGCGCTGCCAGGTCTCCAGCTTGGCAAAAACCGCTCAGGAAAACGGCGTCGACCGGACTGCCCTCATCCTGGTGGGCCGTTTTTTGGAGGGAAGTTACGACCGCTCCCGGCTCTATGACCCCACCTTCACCACCGGCTACCGCCAAGGAAAGGACGGGGCAGAGGCATGAAGCTGGCCATCCTCTCCTTCACCGCAACTGGCAAGCAGCTGGGGGAGCGGCTTTGCCGCCTTCTCACCGCCCAAGGCCACCAGGTGGCCGCCAGTTCCACCAAGGCGGGGGCCGACCTCCACTCTTGGACGGCAGCCTGGTTTACCGATGCCGACGGTCTCATCTACATCGGGGCGGCGGCCATCGCGGTTCGGGCCATCGCCCCCCATCTAAAGAGCAAAACCACCGACCCCGCCGTCCTCTGTGTAGATGAGCTGGGGCGGTTTGTCATTCCCCTCCTGTCCGGCCACATTGGCGGGGCCAACAGCCTGGCCCGCCAGATCGGGGCCCTTTTGGGGGCCACGGCGGTGATCACCACCGCCACCGACCTCCACGGCCTGTTTGCCGTGGATACCTGGGCCAAATCCCAGGGGCTGGCTCTGCGCAATGCCGAGGCCATCAAACGGGTCTCCGGCAAGCTACTGGATGGGGAAACCATCCGGGTATTCAGTGAATTCCCGGTGGCCGGAGCCCTGCCTGCTGGGCTCCTCCTGGTTGGGGAGGAAGAACCGTGTGACCTCTATCTGGGCATCCATCCCTGCCCTTGCCCGGAGGCCCTCCAGCTCATCCCCCCCATTGTGTGCGCCGGGATAGGCTGCCGCCGGGGCATTGCCCAGGAAATCTTGGAACGATCTCTGCGGTCTGCCTTCCAGGCGGCAAACCTCTGCCCCCAAGCGCTGGGGAAGATCGCCTCCATCGACCGAAAAGCCGGGGAGCCGGGCCTTCTCGCCCTTTGCCATAAACTGGGCCTCCCCTTTCTCACCTATACCGCCGGGGAACTTATGGGAACCCCTGGCAGCTTCACCCCTTCCCCCTTTGTGGAGGCCACAGTGGGGGTGGACAACGTCTGCGAGCGCAGCGCTGTCCAGGGAAGCGGCGGGCGGCTCCTCCTCCCCAAACAGGTAGGGGACGGCGTCACCGTGGCGCTGGCCGCAGCTCCCTATCAAGTGGATTTTTCGACAACTAACACCTAAAGGAGGTTGATCCCCATGAAACAGCTGACCGTAGTTGGCCTCGGCCCGGGCGGCCCCCAGGGACTGACCGCCCAGGCACAGGAAGCCCTGGGGGAAGCGGATCTGATCTGCGGCTACACCGGCTACATCGATCTGATCCGGGAGTATTATCCAGATAAGGAGCTGCTTTCTACCCCCATGACCCAGGAGATCGCCCGGTGTCGGGCTGCTTTGGAGGCCGCCGGCCAAGGCCGCCGGGTGGCCATGGTATGCAGCGGGGATCCTGGCGTCTACGGGATGGCTAGCCCCATCCTGGAACTGGCGGAGGAATTCCCCCAGGTGGAAGTGGAAATCCTCCCCGGAGTGACCGCCGCCACCAGCGGGGCCGCCTTGCTGGGCGCACCCTTGACCCACGATTTTGCGGTGATCTCCCTCAGCGACCGGCTCACCCCCTGGGAACTGATCTTAAAACGGCTGCGGCTGGCTGCCCAGGGGGATTTTGTCCTCTGCTTATACAACCCGGTGAGCAAGTCCCGCCCTGACCATTTGAAAATCGCCTGCGACGCCCTGCTGGAGGTCCTCCCCGGCGACCGGCTCTGCGGCTGGGCCCGGAACATCGGCCGGGCAGGGGAGGAATCGGCCATCCTCACCCTTGGGGAGCTGCGGGAGACGGACAACCTGGACATGTTCACCACCGTGTTCATCGGCAACAGCTCCACCCGCCGGGTGGGGGATCGGCTGGTCACCCCCCGTGGCTACGGGATGAACCAGTAAGGGGGGAACTTTATGAAAGTAACACTGTTGGGCGTCGGCATGGGGAATGGCTCCCTGACCACCAAAGCCCAAGCCGCCCTGGGGGAAGCGGATGTCCTTCTGGGGGCCAGGCGAGTGCTGGATAGCATCCCCGGCTTCTGCGGGGAGCGGGTCGCTACCTATGCCCCAGGGGAGATTCTCTCCTTCCTCCAAAGCCACCCCGGATGCCGCCGGGCAGTGGTGGCCTACAGCGGCGACACCGGCTTTTACAGCGGTGCGCGGCAGCTCCTCCCCTTGTTGGAGGAGCACGGCATCCCAGTAGAGGTGCTTCCCGGCATCTCCACGGTGCAGGCCCTCGCGGCCCGGCTGGGGATTCCCTGGCAGGAATTTTGCCTGGTCAGCGCCCATGGGGTGGATACAGACGTCCTCGCCCCGCTGCTCAACCATCCATCGGTTTTTTACCTCACTGGGGGGAAGTGGACCCCCGGCGCCATCTGCGGGGAGTTCTGCCGGGCGGGCCTGGGGGACACCCTAGTGACGGTGGCATCCAACCTCTCTTACCCGGAAGAAGAAGTGGTCACCGCCACAGCCAAAGAGATCGCCCATCGGCCGTTCCCCTCTTTAAGCGCCCTCCTCGCCCGGCGGCAAAAACCGTCCTTCCGGCGGGAATTTGGCTCTTTTGGCATCCCCGACAGCGCCTTTCTGCGGGGAGAAGTCCCCATGACCAAGGCGGAGGTGCGGGCGGTTATCCTCTCCAAGCTGCGCCTTTCCCCCCACAGCGTCGCCTACGACGTGGGGGCGGGCACCGGGTCGGTTTCGGTAGAAATGTCCCTTGCCGCCCACTGGGGCAGGATCTACGCTATAGAGGAAAATCCCGCCGCCCTGGAGCTGATCGCCGCCAACCGGGAGCGCTTCGGCGCTTACAACATGGAGGTGGTTCCTGGCCGGGCGCCGGGTTCTTTGAAACCCCTCCCCCCGCCTGACGCGGTGTTTGTAGGCGGCTCCAAAGGGGAGCTGCAAGGGATTCTGGAGGCTGTGCTTGAAAAAAACCCCCGGTGCCGGGTGGCAATCAGCGCTGTGACTCTGGAGACCCTCGCCCAGGGAACAACCCTCCTCACCCGGCTGGGCTTATCCGGCGCAGAGTGGGTCCAAATCGGGGTGAGCCGGGCCAAACTCCTGGGCAGCAGCCATCTTTTGATGGCGCAGAACCCCATTTTCCTGCTGGCAGCAGGTGGGGAGGAACCCTCTTGGTAATTCCACCTGGCGGGGGAATCCCTGCCTTTCTTTGTCCTCGAAAGGAGGATATTTTATGGACACAACCCCTATTTTTATCGGGGAAATCCCCGCCCTCCTGTGGGGTGCCCCCTCCAGCCAGCTGATTGTGGCGGTCCACGGCAGCGGCTCCCACAAAGGGGATGAGGTCATCGCCCTGCTGGCCCGGGAGGCAGTGCCCAAAGGCTACCGGGTCCTCAGTTTCGACCTCCCGGAGCATGGGGACCGCCAAGGCCATCCCGCCCTGTGTAAGGCGCAGACCTGTGTCCCGGAACTGGTTCAGGTCATGGCCTACGCCCAAACCCTGGCCTCCCACATCCGGCTATTCGGGTGCAGCTTAGGAGCATATTTCGGCCTCCTCGCCTGCCGGGGATTCCCCTTGGAGCAGGCCCTGTTCCTTTCCCCAGTGGTGGATATGGAGCGGCTCATCGGGAATATGATGGGCTGGTTCCAGGTCACCCCCCAGCAGCTGGAAGCAGAGGGGGAAATTCCCACCCCCATGGGTCAAACCCTGTATTGGGACTATTACCGTTATGTAAAGGGCCATCCCATCGACCAGTGGGATGCCCCGACTGCCATCCTGTGCAGCTCCCAGGATACCCTAAGCGAGCCGGAGGTGGTGCATGCCTTTGCCCGGCGGTTCTCCTGCGATTTGCAGGTTCTGGAAGGCGGGGAGCACTTTTTCCACACCCCCCAGCAGCTGGCCGTCTATCGGGATTGGCTGTCACGTCATATAGAGCCAGTAGTCTAAAAGGCAAAAGGGCACCCGTTTCTACGGGTGCCCTTTTGCTGCGCCTAGGCCCTCTTGTCTCTTATTGCATGAAATGAAAACAATTTTTGAGGAAAATGTTAATTTTAGCACTCTAGTGTTGACAGTGCTAAATCCCAGTGGTATTCTAAAGGCGTACCAAGGAAAGGGGCCCAGAAAGGTCCCCCCTGGCAGGCAATATCCATCGTGAATAGGAGGAATGAAGTATGTTGCCTAGCATCTTTGGAGAAAACTTGTTTGATGATTGGTTTGAATCCCCCATTGAAAAAACCTTTTTTGGGGAACGCAACCCTCTGTATGGCAAACACGCCAAGAACTTGATGAAAACCGATGTACGGGAGACCGATTCCAGCTATGAGCTGGCCATCGACCTGCCTGGTTTTAAGAAAGAGGACATTCAGGCCCAGCTGAAAAATGGTTACCTAACCATCAGCGCATCCAAGGGTCTTGATAAAGATGAGACCGACAAAGAAGGCCGTTACATCCGTCAAGAGCGTTACACCGGCCAGTGCTGCCGCACCTTCTATGTGGGGGACGGCATCTCCCAAGAAGAGATCCGCGCCAAATTTGAGGACGGCATCTTGAAGCTGTCTGTCCCCAAGAAACAGCCCAAGGCCATCGAATCCAGCCAGTACATTTCCATCGAAGGCTAACAAGAAAGAGCCCGGCAATTGTTGCCGGGCTCTTTCTATCCCCCCAATCAGCGTTTCCCCATAATAGAACAAAAGGGCCAGGCAAAAGCCTGGCCCTTTTTCTCCATTGGGAAACGGTTGGGTAGTATCCTATTTGCAGTTACAGCTCTTCGCCACATTTTTTCAGCAGCTGGGCCCACTTCTCGTCAACATCCTTCTGGATCTCGGCGATCAGAGCTTCGTTGCCGGGTTTGAACAGGTGTCTGAACCGGCCCTGGAGCTTCAGGAACTCCTCAATGGGCAGCTTGTTCTTGGGACGGTAGGACAGCTTCCAAACGCCGTTCTCCACCTCAAACAGAGGCCAGAAGCAGGTCTCTACAGCCATCTTGCAGACGGTCATCATGTCCTCAGAGGGGTATCTCCAACCTCTGGGGCAGGGAGCCATGACGTTCAGGAAAGCCGCACCAGGGGTGTGGATGGCCTTGTAAGCCTTCTCATGCAGGTCTTTGAAGTTGCCGATAAAGGTGGTCTGGGCCACATAGGGGATGTCGTGGGCGGCGATCACCGCAGCCAGGTCTTTGCGGGACTGGGCCTTACCAGGGCTGCATTTGCCCACGGCAGAAGTGGTGGTCTCGGCATATTTGGGGGTGGAGGAGGCTCTCTGGATACCGGTGTTCATGTATGCTTCGTTGTCGTAGCAGACATACACCATATCGTGGCCGCGCTCCATGGCGCCGGACAGGGACTGGAAGCCGATGTCGTAGGTGCCGCCGTCACCGCCGAAGGCGATGAATTTATATTTCTCGTTCAGCTTGCCTCTCTGGGTCAGCGCGCGGTAGGCGGATTCCACACCGCTGCAGGTGGCGCCGGAGTTCTCAAACGCCGCGTGGATAAAGGAATCGTTCCAAGAGGTATAGGGATACATGCAGGTGGATACCTCCAGGCATCCGGTGGCGCTGGTGATAACCGCTTTTTCATCGGCGTCCAGCGCACGAAGCACACCTCTTACGGCGATACCGGCGCCACAGCCGGCACACAATCTGTGGCCGCCCGACAGACGCTCGGGTTTGCTCATCTCTTCTTTAAAGTTGTAAGCCATGCCTGTCGCCTCCTTATTCTCTTACTCCCAGGTACTGGTAACCTGTGGGGATTGCATCGGTTTTGACAACCTCTTCCAGCTTGCCGAAGGCGCACTTGATGTCGTCCACCTTCACGTCGCGGCCGCCCAGGCCGTAGACAAAGTTGATGGCCTTCACATTGTTGCAGACGCCGAACATAGAAGCGCGGACGTCAGCGCCCAAGGGGCCGCCGATGTCGGAGAAGCTCTCCGCCTTGTCCATGATAGCCACAGCCTTGACGTTCTTCAGGGCGGCGGCGATCTCCTCGCCGGGGAAGGGGCGGTACACGCGGACTTTGATCAGGCCGGCTTTGACGCCCTGGGCTCTGAGCTCATCCACAGCGTCCTTAGCAGTGCCGGCAGAGGAGCCGATGATGACCATGGCATACTCGGCATCTTCCATCTTGTACTCCTCGATGAAGCCGTATTTGCGGCCGGTCAGCTCCTCGTATTCCTTGGCGACGTCCAGGATGACCTTCTTGGCGTTGTGCATGGCGACAGCCTGCTGTTTTTTATGCTCCATGTAGTAATGGACGGTGTCGTAGGGGCCGACAGACAGGGCCTCGGCGGGGTTCAGGAGGCATTTCTCCGGCTTGTACTCGCCGACAAACGCCTTGACCTTCTCATCCTCCAACAGGGTGATGTTGTCCACAGCGTGGCTGGTGATAAAGCCGTCCTGGCAGGCCATAACCGGCAGCAGAACGTCTTTGTGCTCACCGATGCGGAAGCTCATGATGTAGTTGTCGTAGGCCTCCTGGGCGTTCTCAGCATAGATCTGGATCCAGCCGGCATCCCGGGCGCCCATGGAGTCGGAATGGTCGTTGTTGATGTTGATGGGGCCGGACAGGGCGCGGTTGATGCAAGCCAGCACGATGGGCAGGCGGCAGGAAGCGGCCACATACAGCATCTCCCACATCAGGGCCAAACCACAGGAAGAGGTGGCGGTGATGGTTCTGGCGCCGGCGGCCTCGGAGCCGATGGAAGCGGACATTGCGCTGTGCTCCGACTCAACGGGGACAAAGATGGTGTCGATCTGGCCGTTGGCGACATACTGGGAGATAAACTGTGGAATCTCGGTGGAAGGGGTGATGGGGAATGCGGGCATAACATCGGGGTTTACCTGCCGGATGGCATAGGAGACCGCCTCGTTGCCCGATAATCTCTCTCTGATTGCCATGTTCTCTCCTCCTTAGTCTTTGTTAAAGGTAATTGCCTTGAAGGGGCAGACTTTGAAGCAGATGCCGCAGCCTTTGCAGTGGTCATAATCAAAGTCCCCTCTCTTGCCGTCTACCACCGGGATAGCGCTGTCGGGGCAGACCGGTACGCACAAGAGGCACTGTTTGCAGTTTTCAGGAACGAACACGGGGGTAGCGGTTCTCCACTCGCCGGTGTTGAAGAAGCGGGAGTTGCCGGAACCGTAGATGTCACCACCGGGGGTGAGCTCGGCGTAGGCGCTCTTTTCGTGGATATCTTTCATCAAATTTTCTTTAGCCATTGCACTGAACCTCCTTCAGGGAGACTTCGAGGGCCTTCATATTGCCCGCGATGACTTCGGGTTTGGAAGCGAATTTGTGTTTGAAGGAAGCTTCCATGTTCTCCAGGAACAGCTTCTCATCCATGAAGCCGCTCGCTTTCACCGCAGCAGCCAGCATGGGGGTGTTGGGCATGTTTCTGCCGATGCACTCGATGGAGATCTTCTTGGCGTCGATGGTATACACCTTGCCGGTGTAGCCCTTCAGCTTGGCGCGCAGCTCGGCGGGGTCTTTGGCGGAGTTGATGACGATACCGCCCTCCGGTTTCAGGCCAGCGGTGACGTCGACAGAGTCCAGCAGGGTCTCATCCACAACCACCACGTAGTCGGGCTCGTAAATGTTGGAGTGTACGCGGATGGGCTCATTGGAGAGGCGGTTGTAGGCGGTGATGGGCGCGCCCATTCTCTCCGGGCCGTACTCTGGGAAGCCCTGGATGTAAAGACCGGTGCTGAAAGCAACGTCTGCCAGCAGGAGAGACGCGGTCTTAGCGCCCTGTCCGCCTCTGCCATGCCAACGAATTTCTGTTAGCTTTTTCATCATGTTTCCCCTTTCCATGAATGGTTTTTAGCCTATTAAATTCAATGAAATTTAATAATTTAATTCTATTCTACACGATATTTTTGACTTGTCAAGGGCGCAAGGGGAATCTATCCCCCGGCCCTTCCATTCGTTGTCAAATTCGACTGTTTTCTTCCAATTTCAGCGATATTCCCTGTTTAAACCGACGGTTCCTTTTTCTCTACTACTTCCCCTCCGCCCTGCATAGCTGGATGGTTTTGGCAGTTTTTTGCCCTTGAACGAGATTCTCTCTTTTTCGACAGGGGATTCTGCTGCATTTTCCCGGCCTCTGTCCATACTCCGCTGACAGAATGCACCAACTTTGTATGTTTTCTGGGAACAAACCGACTGCACCCATTCTTACGTTTTTACGTTCAAATTAAATCACATTAAATCTATGTTGGTTTCGTCAAATTTGGTGTTTTCCTTCTGTGCAATCTGCCTTCCAGGAAAAGGGAAAGCCCGATGTCCCAATGTGTGCCCTGGCGGATGGCTCCATTTCCCTCTCTCTGTCGGCAACTCCCCTAAGGGGCCGGGTAGTTCCCTCAACAAAACCAGAGCTGTCCAGACCTAAACCGCGGGAAAGCCCCCTTTCCAATACGCAAAAAGCTCCCCCACCGCCGCCAAGGCTAAGTAGGGGGGCTTTTTCTCGTTGTCTACAGCAAGGGGGCCGCTGTGGCGATGACCACCCGGGCCTCCTCCTTCCCCCGGTTCAGCCACCCGTGGCGGCTGCGGGGAGGGATGCGGGCACTGTCCCCCGGCAGGAGATGGTACTCCTGGTCGTCCATAAACAGGGTGACCTCCCCGGCCTGTACCAGGCAGACCTTCTCGCTCTCACTGACCATGGAGCGGTCGGTGGAGCCGTGGAAAGGGGATAGGTACATTTCATAAAAGGAGAGTTCCCCCGAGGCATCGGGGGTCAGCAGACGGTACGACCCTTCGGTGATCTGGGGGGTGACGACAGTCTTCCGGTCCTGGGGGCGGACCACCACTTCCTCTTTGTGGCTCTCCCCCATAAAAAAGTAATAGAGGGGGGTCTCCAGCGCGGCGGAGAGGGCTTTTAACGTGTTGATGGAGGGGTTGGCTAGGTTGCGCTCCATCTGGCTGAGCATTGAGGGGGAAATCCCCACCAGCCGGGAGAGCTCCTTGATGTTGAGCCCCTTCTGCTGCCGGTATGCCTGGATCTTCTCCCCGATGTTGACGGCGTCCAATTCCCGTTTTTCCATTGGCCTACTGGATGTCGTCTTTCAGGTTGATGACAAACGCCGCTGCCAGTTTGGCCCTGGTAAAGAGGGACTCCACCTCGGCATACTCATTGGGGGCGTGGTTCCAGGAACCCTTGGTGCCCAGGGCGTCCACCACCGGGATCCCCTTGGAAGCGACAATGCAGGAATCGGACCAGCCTCCCACCTTGTGGGCGGAGAGCTGGCCGGGATAGCCGATCTCCTCGGCAGTGGCCTTTAAAACCTCCAGCAGTTTCATATTGCCTTCGCTGCAGGGCATGGGAGTGGCGGCCCTTTCCCAGGTGAGGGTAGTTTTGGTGCCGTCCACAAAAGTTTTGGCGCAGATGGCCTCCACCTTAGGCCGCAGCTCCTCTAGGGCATCCATGGTGACATATCGCACATCGACCTTTACCGTGCAGCAATTGGGAACGGCATTGACCACGGTGCCGCCGGTGATGAGGCCCACATTGACGGTGGTACCCTTCTCAAAATCATTGAGGGCCTGGAGCTCGATGATCTTGTGGGCCATTTCCAGGATGGCGCTGCGGCCTTTTTCCGGGGAGTTGCCCGCATGGGCGGCCACCCCCTCCACCTCTACGGTGAAGTTGGCCGAGCCTTTGCGCTCCACCACGATGCCGTCGTGGGGATAGCCGGTCTCAAAATTGAGGGCGGCCATCGCCCCTTCGCACTCGTCCAGGTGAAGCTGGGTGCCGGTGGAGTTGACATGGCCGGGCTCCTCGTCGCCGGTGTAGAGGAACTTGATGGGCCGCTGGTCATAGCCTGCTTCTTTCAGTGCCTTCATGGCGTAGAGGCCAATAATCAGGCCGGACTTCATATCCAGCACGCCGGGGCCGTAAGCCATGCCGTCCTTGATGGTAAAGGGGCGTTCTTTGGTGACACCGTCCTCATTGAATACCGTGTCCATATGGCCCAGGAACAGAAGGGGTTTCTCCGGCCGGCCCTCTCCCCACAATCCGATCAAGGAGTTCCCAGCCTTTTCCATCTCCTCCACCCGGGTCTTGACCCCGGCCTTTTCCATCTCCTCTTTCAGGCGGGCGCAGACTTTATCCACCCCGGCCTTCTGCTGACTGCCGCTTTCAATCATCACCAGTTCTTCCCACAAATCCAGCATTTCCTGCCGGTGGGCGTCGATGTACGCGGCGGTTTTCTCCATCATTTTATCCATAATTGTCCTCCTCATCGTCTGGGATTTCATGTACATCCTCCATTCTACACGCAGAAGGCCGATTTTTCAACCTTCCCTCCTTTTCTTTGGGGAAAAGAAAAGGAGGACAAAAGAAACCGCGCACCCGCTTTGGGATCAGGTTTCTCCGAAATCCAGGCAGGGTTTCACCCCTCCCCTCTCTCGGGACAAGAAAGGGGGGACATAAAAACCGCGCACCCCTTTGGGGCCAGGTTTCCCTGAAATCCAGGCAGGGTTTCACCCCTCCCCTCTCTCAAGATAAGGAAAGGGGGCAAAAGAAACCCATACCTCCACCATGAAAAAAAGCGGAGCTGCATAAAACAGCTCCGCTTTTCTCACACCTGTGTTAGGCTGGGATTACTCATCCTTGCCGCAGCATTTTTTGTATTTCTTACCGCTGCCGCAGGGGCAGGGATCGTTGCGCCCCACCTTGTGGCCCTTCTTGGCCGGGGTGGATTTCACCGTGCCATCCCCTTGGTTGGTGGTCAAGGGTTTTGCCACCTGTTCCCGTTTTGGGGGCTCGCTGGTGCGGATTTGTACGGTGAGCAGCATCTTGACAGTATCTTCCCGGATGGAGGCGATCAGCTCGTCGAACATCTCAAAGCCCTCAATGCGGTACTCCACAACCGGGTCCTTCTGGCCGTAGGAGCGCAGGTAGATGCCCTTCTTCAGCTCATCCATGGCGTCAATGTGATCCATCCACTTGGAGTCCACGTTTTTCAAGAGGATGATCCGCTCCAGCTCCCGCATGATATTGCTGGAGAACTTCTCCTCCCGGCTGGCATAGAGCTCATGGGCTTTTTCGGTCAGCTGCTGGGTGATCTCCTCCCGGCTGGTCTTCTGGAGGGCCTCGTCGTCAAACCGCAGGTCGTCCTCGGTGGTGATCCAGCCGCGGAAGTATTCCCGCAGGCCGGAGAGGTTCCAATCCTTGTGTTCCACCCCTTCGGGCAGGTACCGTGCCACCCCTTCGCTGACCACGTCGTCCACCATTTTGGAGATAATCTCTCCCAAGTCTTCGCCGTCCAGCACCTTTTCCCGCTGGCCGTAGATAATCTCCCGCTGGCGGTTCATGACGTCGTCGAACTGGAGCACATTTTTGCGGATGGCGAAGTTGCGGCCTTCCACCTTGCTCTGGGCGCTTTCGATGGTGCCGGAGAGGAGTTTGGCCTCGATGGGCATGTCGTCCTCAATCTTCAGGGTGTCCATCAGGTTCTGGATCCGGTCGCCGCCGAAGAGGCGCATCAGGTCGTCTTCCAGGGAGAGGAAGAACCGGGTCTTGCCCGGGTCGCCCTGCCGGCCGGAACGGCCCCGCAGCTGGTTGTCGATCCGGCGGGATTCGTGGCGCTCGGTGCCGATGATGAACAGTCCGCCCGCATCCCGGACCTTTTCGGCCTCGCCTTTGATCTCCTCTTTGTGTTTGGCCAACAGTTCCCGGAATTTCTCCCGGGCGGCGAGGATCTCCTCGTCGTCGGTGTTGGAGTAGCCCTCCGCCTCAGCGATCAATTCATCGCTGTAATCCAGTTTGCGCAGGTCTGCTTTGGCCAAGTACTCGGCGTTACCGCCCAACATGATGTCGGTGCCGCGGCCGGCCATGTTGGTGGCGATGGTCACCGCGCCGAATTTACCGGCCTGGGCGACAATCTCCGCCTCTTTTTCATGGTACTTGGCGTTGAGCACCTCGTGCTTGATGCCCCGGCGGCGCAGCATGGAGGACAGGTGCTCGGATTTTTCAATGGATACGGTGCCCACCAGCACTGGCTGGCCGATGTTGTGGCACTCGATGATCTGCTCGATGACCGCGTTGAACTTGCCATCCTCAGTCTTGTAGATCACGTCCTCCATGTCGATCCGCTGGATGGGGCGGTTGGTGGGGATCTCAATGACGTCCAGCTTATAGATCTCCCGGAACTCGTTCTCCTCGGTGAGGGCGGTACCGGTCATGCCGGCCAGCTTCTTGTACATGCGGAAATAGTTCTGGAAGGTGATGGTAGCCAGGGTTTTGGACTCCCGGGCCACGGTGACCCCTTCCTTGGCCTCGATGGCTTGGTGCAGGCCCTCATTGTACCGGCGGCCGATCATCAAGCGGCCGGTGAACTCGTCCACAATGATGACCTCGCCGTCCTTGACCACATAGTCGATGTCCCGCTTCATAATGCCGTGGGCCCGGATGGCCTGGTTGATGTGGTGGGAGATGGTCATGTTCTCCGGGTCGGTCAGGTTTTCCAGGTTGAAGTATTTTTCAGCCTTGCGCACGCCCTCGGGGGTGAGGGTGCAGGTGCGGGCCTTTTCATCCACAATATAGTCGCCTTCGATGTCGTCGTTGTCCTGTTTGTCGTCCAGCTCCTTGACCTTGGTCATGGTCAGGGTGCGGGCAAACTTGTCGGCGATCTCGTACAGGTCGGTAGATTTATCCCCCTGGCCGGAGATGATCAAGGGGGTTCTGGCCTCGTCGATGAGGATGGAGTCCACCTCGTCCACAATGGCGTAGGCATGGCCCCGCTGGACCTGGTTCTCCTTGTAGGTGACCATGTTGTCCCGCAGGTAGTCAAACCCGAACTCGTTGTTGGTGCCGTAGATGATATCACAGGCATAGGCCTTTTTCTTGGCGGCGTTGTCCATGCCGCTGATGATCAGGCCCACCGAAAGCCCCAGGTAGTTGTACAGCTTGCCCATCCATTCGCTGTCCCGCTTGGCCAGGTAGTCGTTGACGGTGACAATGTGGACGCCCTTGCCGGAAAGGCCGTTCAGGTAGGCGGGCAGGGTGGCCACCAAGGTCTTGCCTTCACCGGTCTTCATCTCGGCGATGCGCCCCTGGTGGAGCACGATGCCGCCGATGATCTGCACCGGGTAGTGTTTCATCCCCAGCACCCGCTGGGCCGCTTCCCGGCAGACGGCGAAAGCGTCGGGCAGAATGTCGTCCAGCGTTTCACCGGCAGCCAGCCGGTCTTTCAGTTTAGGGGTCATGGCCCGCAAGTCCGCATCGCTCATGGCGGCGTAGGTCTCGTCTAGAGCCAGCACCTTGTCCCGGATGGGATATATATGTTTCAGCTCTCGCTGTGAGTAGGTACCAAACAGCTTATCAAAAAGCCCCATTCATTTCACCTCTGTATGTTATTTGCAGGACTATCATTGCATATGAAAACCCATTTTAGATTAACATTAACATTTTACCCTTCGTCTCTTGCTTTGTCAAACGACTTTGGGTATTATATTCTTAATTTTCTGTGTCCAACAATAGTTCCCAAGGGATTTTTCCGAAAATTGCCCCCAGCGGGCGGAAAGATTTGCCCTGCTGCCCATATTTTGCCCCATTTTTGGGCATGCTACACCGTAGAATTGACGGGAGGGATTTTGACATGGAGCAGCAATGCCCAAAGATAGAAGCGGCCCTCCAGCACCTTCTGGCCACAGTCCGGCCCAAGCTGGTCTACCTGTACAAGCACCGGATCTCCGACCAGGGGGAGACGGTGGGGTTCAAGTTCTGCGTGGTGACACAAGTCGCCGACCCGGTGGAGCTGGAGCGGCGGCTGTACTTGGCTGTAGATTGTCCAGTTACCTTTGGCCTTTTAGTCTACACCCCTGAGGAGTGGGACGTTCTCTGCCGCTGCCCTGGCAGCTTTGCCCATGAGATTTTAGACCGGGGCGAACTGCTTTTCCAGCAGGAGGGCGCTGGAGCCCCGCTATAGCCATCCCTTGGTGCCGGCCTTTTGAAGAGGGGCGTCCGGCGTGAACATCAAAGGGGGAGCGGCGCATGGCATCTGCCATGCGCCGCTCCTTTTCTTTTACCACTTATCAAAAAAGCAAGACCGCACAATCTTTCCCCTCTGTGGGTCACAGTGCTTCTTTCAAAAGGGGCGCTCCTTCTACACGGCCTTCCAGCCCTGCGGGCGGGAGCCCCGCTCAATCGGTGGCACTGGCGGGCCAGGAAAGCCGCGAATACAGTTTGCACAGCTCCTCCAACAGCTCCAGATGGGAAAAGTCCTTTTGATAGACCATGACGATGTCCCGGGTCATCCGGGCGTTCTCGATGGGCACCACAGCCAGGCGGCCCTGGGCCTCCTCCTGGCGGCAGGCGCTGCGTGCGATGATAGAGACCCCCATATTGAGGGCCACCAGATCCTTGATCATGGCCACATTGTCCACCTCCATGATCACATGGAAGTTTTTGATGTTCTCCGACTGGTTGTACAGGTAGTTGTCAAACAGCTGCCGGGTGCCAGCCGAGCTGGAGCGCAGGATCATATTCTCCTCTTTGAGCTCCTGCAGGGAGACGCTCTGCCGTTTGGCAAAGGGGTGTTTGGGGGAGGCGATGACACAGAGGAAATCGGTGTCCAGCAGCACCGACTGGAACTCGTCATCGGGCAAAACCCCCTCCACAACCGCCATATCCAGCTCGAAGGAGCGGAGCCTATTATAAAGATTTTTTATAGAATCGGTATAAATATTTATTTGTGTGCCCGGGTGTTCAGCGCAGTAGGCGGCGATGACCTGGGGCATGATATTCTCACCGGCGGTGCGGGTCATGCCGATGGAGAGGTGGGTCAGCTGCCGCCTGGAATCGTCGATCACCTGGCGGGCGGTGTTGTATAAAGCCATAATCCGCCGAGCATACTTCACCAAAATCTCCCCTTCAGGGGTGATTTTAAGCTCTTTTTTATCCGGATAAAAAATTTTTATTGAAAACTCCTTTTCCAGCTGGCGGATGTGGTTGCTCACCGCCGGCTGGGTCAGGTGGAGTTCTTCCGCCGCACGGGTATAGCTTCCCACATTGACCAGGGTCAACAGGGTGCGGATTTTGGTATCAATCATAGGAATTACTCCTTTTAAGGAAGGATTATAAATTTAATTTATAAAAACCCAATCAATTATTATTTGATATTAGCACAGTTGACCGTTATAATCAACAGTAAATCAAGATCGTGCAAACAAAAAACCGTTAAAACTGCTATCTAGGTTTGTTTTTTCCTATACAGGGAGGCTCGTTTTTTTGCCTCCTTCCTCCCCCCGTGACCGAGGAATCGCCCGATCTTCTACAAGGCCAGAACACCTCAAACACCATCGAAAGGAGCCCCGACATCATGTTCCATCTGTCGTCCATTACCAACGCGTCCGCCCAAGTCATTCTTGGCCTGTCGATCATTCTATTCGCCGGGTTTGTCATCACCCGGATCACCAAAAAACTGCGCCTGCCCAACGTCACCGGCTACATCCTGTCCGGCGTGCTGATCGGGCCCTACGTATTGGACCTGATCCCCGGCGAGATTGTAGAGCACATGGAGTTTGTCACCGATGTGGCCCTCGCCTTCATCGCCTTTGGAGTGGGGCGGTATTTCAAACTGTCCACCCTGCGCACCAGCGGGAGCAAAATCGTCATCCTCACCCTGTTTGAATCGTTGGCTGCCGCCGTGCTGGTCACCGCCTCCATGGCTTTGATTTTCCACCTGCCCATGCCCTTCTGCCTCTTGCTGGGGGCCATCGGGTCGGCCACTGCACCCGCGTCCACCATCATGACCATCCGCCAGTACCAAGCCAAAGGGGAGTTTGTAAACACCATCCTCCAGGTGGTGGCCTTGGATGACGCTGTGGCCCTCATCGCCTTCAGTGTCTGCGCCGCCGTGGTCAGCGCCATGGAGGACAGTTCCAAAGCCTTGGATTTTGGCGTAGTGATTCTGCCGGTCATCCTCAACGCGGTCACCGTTATCGCCGGCGGGGCCTTAGGCTATGTCCTGCACCGTCTGATCGACAACGAGCGCCGTTCCTCTGACCACCGGCTGATCCTCACCACTGCGATCCTCTTGTTCATCACCGGCTTTTGCACCTGCTTTGACATTTCGCCCCTGCTCTCCTGCATGGCCCTGGGCGCTGTTTACACCAACGTCAGCGACAACGACCGGGTATTCACCCAGGTAAACAGCTTCACCCCGCCCATCCTTCTCATGTTCTTCGTCCTGTCGGGCATGCGTCTCAACCTGCCCTCCCTGGCGACAGCCGGGGTCATCGGCATATTTTACTTCTTCATCCGCATCCTGGGCAAATACACCGGCACTTACGCCGGGGCGCGGATCTGCGGTTACTCTGCCAACATCCGCAATTACCTGGGCTTGGCACTGATCCCCCAGGCCGGCGTCTCCATCGGCTTGGCGGTGCTGGGGCAGCGGCTCCTCTCCCCCGAGACCGGCCTTATGCTCTCCACCATCATCCTCTCTTCCGGTGTGCTGTATGAAATGGTTGGCCCGGCTTGTGCCAAGGCTTCCCTTTTCCTCTCCCACTCCATTGAAAAAGAGGATGCCCACCCTGTCCAGCAGGAGGGAGCTGCCCACAACTGAACCACACAAAAAGGCCGGGCGCTTTGAGGCGCCCGGCCTTTTTTCACCGAGTTACCAGCCCCGGCGGTCATCGTTCATCTGCCGGCGAAAATTATCCCGGACCGCCTTGAACTTCCGCCGCTCCCGCTCCCGGCGCAGGTAATCCGGCCCAAAGAACAGGAAGAAGTTGATCAGGGAGGCCACTGCGGCTGCCCGCATGGACCAGCTCCCAAACAGGAGCCCTATGGCAAAGTAGCCCAAATCCAGATAAGCCAGATACTTGACCTTCATGGGGATGACAAAGAAGAGCAGAACCTCCTCCTCGGGGAAGAGGGCGGCAAAGGCGAGGAACAGCGACATGTTCAGGTAATTGTTGGTGGCATAGCCGGTGATCATCGCCGCCACGATGGTCCCCAGCACTCCACACAGGTAGTAGACGTTAAACCGGAAGGATCCCCAATGGCTCTCCAGAGCACTGCCGATAAAGTAATAGAAGTACAGCATCAGCAGCACGGTGAGGATGGAGGAGGAGGGCGGCAGGAACACAAAGGTGATCAGCCGCCAGACCTGCCCCCGCAACACCAAGGAGGGCACCAGGGACAGCCATTGGTTGACCGGGAACAGCCCCAATACATTTTGAAAAAGGTAGAGCACCAGCATGGTGCTGGTGATATAGAGCATCAGATCCGGAATTTTGTAGCGGCCATATCTCCGCTCCAGCCGGTCCAGCCAGTTGTTCAAGGAAAACGCCTCCGTTCATCGAGTTGGGCAGCTGCCCATAGAGTGATTGTGTTCCATAGTATACCCCAAATTTTGGGTTTTCACAATCCAAAGCACCAATTGTTTTAAGATTGTTCACGACCGCTGCGCCTGTCAGGGGATGCAAAAATCCCCCGGGGAATGCCCCCTGGGGGATCTTACGGCCTAGCGGGAGGGCATCAGCCCTGGAGGCCGTTTTCCTGCCGCTCCATATTTTCTACCACCACATCGTGGATGTCCCCCAGCGAGGCGCCATACTCCAGCACCTTCCAGGGGGCGTTGGTGTGGAAGTGGATTTTGATCAGCGTTTCATCCCCCACCACCAAAAGGCAGTCACCGGGGATATTGGCCACAATATAATCGTGGATAGCGTCCTCCGAAAGGGCTTCCCCCTCGATGAGGAGCTGGGTGTCAAACTTGTATTCCAGCATAGGTACTCTCCTTTTCATACATCGTTTTGGGGAGAGTATGCCCCGCAGCCCGGCGGGGCAACCATCCCCAGCAAAATTCCAGCTACCCCTCCTGTTTGGCGGGGATCAAAAGGCCTAACAGGCAGCCCGCTATGGCCGGCAGAATCCATCCCACCCCCAAATCATAGAAGGGGAGCATCTTCGCCAAGGCGGTGATGGGTCCCAGGGTGATTTTTAAGCTTTCTAGGCCGCTGATCCCCCCCACTGCCAGCGCAAAGCCCATCCCGCACAGATAGACCGGCTTGCGCCCGCCAAAGGCGTCGTGAAAGTAGGAGAGGACAATCATCACCACCACAGCGGGATACAAGGTCACCAGCACCGGAAGGGTGTAATAGATCATGGTGGAGAGGCCGACATTGGATACAGCGAAGCTAAACAGGTTGACCGCTACCACCACCTGGCGGTAGGTGAACCGTGGGAATGCCTTGTGGAAATACTCGGCGAAGGAAGTGGTCAGGCCGATGGAAGTGGTCAGGCAGGCGAACAGCACCGCCAGGCCCAAAATCATCTGCCCATAGGGGCCAAACAGCTGCCGGGCGCCCATGGTGAGCAGCTGACCCCCGTTCTCAAAGAGGGGAAGGCTGGAGCAGCTGGCCCCGATGTACCCCAGCGCCACATAGACCAGCGCCAATGCGGCGGAAGCGATAAGCCCCACCCAGAAGGTATTTTTCTGCAACAGCTTTTTGTCGGTGATGCCGTACCCCTTCATGGAGTTGATGACAATCCCCGCGAAGATCAGCGAGGCAAAGCCGTCCAGCGCCAAATACCCCTCCACCAGGCCCTTGAAAAAGGGGATTTCGGCATAGGGCCCTGTGGTGGGGACAATGGCCCCCAGGGGGTGGAGGATGGACGCCACCGTCAACGCCCCAATGGCCAACAGAAGGATGGGGGTGAGCACCTTGCCCACAATGTCCACTACCTTGGAGGGGTTGAGGGACAAAAAGATGGAACACCCAAAAAACGCCAGGGTAAACAGGAGGGAGCCCATTCCCGGAGAAACGGGGAGGGCGCCCAAAAAGGGGAGCATCGCCAGCTCAAAGGAGACTGCACCGGTCCGGGGCATGGCGAACAACGGCCCCAGCATCAGGTAGATGAGCAGGGAAAACCCGACGGAAAACCGGGGCCCGATCCGGCCGGCCAAATCCTCCAAGGTGGAGCCGACCCGCACCACCGCCATGATCCCCAATAGGGAGATCCCCACGTCGGTGGCCACAAATCCCATGATCCCCCACAGGTATTTGTCCCCGGCCTGCTGGCCCAGCGCCGGGGGGAAGATCATGTTTCCAGCGCCAAAAAAGATGGCGAACAACATAAATGAAAGGGAAATCATCTGGGAAGCCGTCAATTTTTCTTTCATACTGCACCTCATCCCACGGGAGAAGCCCCTGTGGGGATTCCTCCAAAATGGCCCCTCGTAAAAACCGGGGCTCTTTCTCTCTCGCCCCGATGCTTTCATAAACTAAAGCAAGTATAACACAGTCCCAGCCAATTGGGTAGTGGCAATTTTCATAAAATCATCACACTCCCTTCCCCCATCCAACAGGGGAGGGGGGTATTCTGTGGACAGCAACCAAAAAGGAGGAATCCAGAGTTGAGACGATTGCCCGCTCTTCTGTTGGCCGGTCTGCTGCTGTGCAGCCTGCCCACCTATGCCGCATTGGGGGACGATATGCTCCCCACGGTGCAGCGAACCACCTCCCACCGGTATTTGATCCGCGGGGAGTACGACCGGGAGGAAACGCTGGACACCGCCGTCATCTCCGCCGAACGGGTGGAGCTGGAAAACAAAGCCATCACCGGTGACCTGACCATCGACTCCATGGTGGGAGAAGGCCCTGTGGATCTGAAAAACGTCTCCATCGGCGGCACCCTATACATCTACGGCGGAGGGGAAATCACCTTAAACGGGGTGACGGCCGCCCAAATGGTGGTGGACTCCCCAGACACGGAGGTGGAGCTGACTATCCGGGGAAAAAGCGAAATTGCATTGGCCCAGGTGAAAACCGACCTCTCCATCACTGAAAATATGCTCTCCTCCGGGTACGGCGGCCTCAAGGCATTGGAAGTCCCTGCGGACACCACCTGCACCCTCCTTCCACTGACTTTTACCCATTGCCGCTTGGATTCCATGACCGTCCATTCCCCCACAGAGATTTCCGGCACTGGAAGCTGTAAAATCACCCAGCTGACCGCGAACCGCACCACCTCCCTCTCCGGGGTGGAGGTAGTGGAATCCACTGGCAGCGTCACCGGAAATGATGACAACTAAATTTGCTAGACTACTTCTTCGCGATAAATCTCCATCACATTCTCACAGGCAGAACACCCCCGCTGTTGAGCGGGGGTGTTCTGCTTTCTCGATCCAATGGCATAAAGGTTTGCGGATTATAGGGAGTTAGCGCCAGATGTTTGCGCCTTCTGTCCCCCCGGCGGGGAATCCACTGGAAGGCGGGCCCCTTTTCCCCCTGGGGTGCAAAATGGCCCCTTTGGCATCTCTGCCAAAGGGGCCTTGGCTCAATTGGATTAGTCTTCCGCAAGGGCAATGCGGTCGTAGTATTTTTTCTCATAGGCAGAAAAGTGTTCGGCGTAGTGTTCGGTTTCCCCTTTGTGTATCATCCGCAGGTACTCGTGGCGGTCGAAATCACCGTCTTTCTCGCCCTCATGGCTGATGATGTAGGTCCCCACATTGGAACAGTGGTCGGCAATCCGCTCCAGGCAGGAGAGGGCCTCTACAAAGGGGAAAGCGGCGTCGGGGGTGCATTTGCCTTGACGCAGCCGCTCAATGTGCCGGTCTTTCAGGGTCTCCTCCATCAGGTCGATGACCTCCTCCAAGGGCTCAATGTTGGTGGCCACCTGGACGTCCTCCGACTCAAAGGCGCTGACTGAAATGTCCAAAATCTCATATACCGCCTGACCGATGGTATCCATCTCCGCTTGGGCGGCCTTGGAGAATTTGGAGCCCCGCTGATACATGGTTTCAGCCGCTTCCATCACATTGACCGAATAGTCGCCCACCCGCTCGTATTCGCTGACTACGTGGAGCAGCTCGGAAACCGCGCGGCTGTCCTTCTCGCTCAGCTCCTGGGCGGAAACCATCAACAGATAGGCGCTCAGGCGGTCCTCCATCCGGTCCAGCATATCCTCCACTTCATTGATCCGCTCCACCTTTTTGGAGTCGTAGTGGCGCATTAGGCCCATGGCGGAGACAAAATTCTCCTTGGCCAAAAAGCCCATCTTTACAATGATCTTCCTCCCTTGCTGGATGGCCAGGCCGGGGGACCGCATAAAGCGTTCGTCCAGCTCGAGGGCGACGTCGTCGCTGTCCATATCCTCGGGGGAGTCCTTGACAATGGCGCAGGCCAATTTCTCCAACTGTTTCGTGAAGGGCAAAAAGAGAAGGGTAACCACCACATTAAACAATGTGTGGAAGTTGGCGATGCCCCCCTTGTCGATGGGGTCAAGCCAGAAGGGGAAGCCGATCAGCGCCTGAATGGTGTAGGTGCCAATCAAAAACACTATTGTGCCGATGACGTTGAAGGAGAGGTGAACCACCGCAGTCCGCTTGGCGTTTTTAGAAGCGCCGATGCTGGCGATCAGCGGAGTGACGCAGGTGCCGATGTTCTGGCCCATAATGATGGGAAAAGCGGAGGCATAGGTGATCATACCGGTGGAACTCAGCGCCTGCAGAATGCCCACCGAGGCCGAAGAGGACTGGATGATGCCTGTCACTACTGCGCCCACCAGCACGCCTAAAATGGGGTTCTGGAACTTAGCAAAGAGGGCGGTAAACTCCGGCACGTCTTTGAGGGGGGCCACTGCGGCCTCCATGGCGAAGAGGCCGGTGAACAGGATGCTGAAGCCCAGCATCACCTGGCCGATCTCCTTATGGCTGCTTTTGCGGGCAGTCATATACAAAATAATGCCGATGACCGCAACCAGCGGGGCTAAGGTGGTAGGTTTCAACATCTGAAGCAGGAACCCGCCGCCGGAAAGGTCCGCCAAGCGCAGGATGTGGGCGGTGATGGTGGTGCCGATGTTGGCCCCCATGATGACCCCAATGGCTTGGCGCAGGCCCAAAATCCGGGAGTTGACCAGGCCCACCACAATGACAGTGGTGGCGGATGAACTCTGTACAGCAGCGGTCACTACCGCGCCGAACAGGACGCTTTTGAGGACGCTGTTGGTCAATTTTTCCAGTGTTTTTTCTAGGCGGCCGCCACTGGTCCTCTCCAGACCGGAACCCAGCACGCTCATGCCGTACAAAAAGAGGGCCAACCCGCCCAACAGACTGATGACGCCAAAAATATCCATCGTGTTCCTCCGTTACCGGTTGTATTTGCGCCGCTCCCCTTTGACCCTCTGGCCAAAACAGCGCAGGCTTTTCCCATTGTTCGACCCCATTATAGCATTGGGCGGTGCCTTTTGTATGTAAAAGGAAGGTAAAGTACCTGTAAGCTTTTCTATGGATTTCTTTAAAAAAACCGGCTCTACCACCGCAAAATCCGCGGTTTTTCCCCAGTGGGAGCAAAAATCGGAGGGCACAGTGTCAGTGTACCCCCCGTTTGGTGGAAAATTATTTGTGTATTATTTCCCAGGTGACATTTCCGTTTATTTGCTGCTGGACTCCTCAGCTGGGGAATCCTGAACGGTGTAATCCACGTCGTAGTCGGCTATGGTATACCCCTCGGCCCGGATGTAGTCAATCAGCCGGGGCAGAATTTCCGCATTGTCCTTGGATACGGCGTGAAGCAGCATAATCTCACCGAAGTGGAGGTTCTCGGTCACCTTCTGGAAGGCGGCCTCAGCGCCCATCTGCTTGTCCACCTCCCAATCCCGGTAGGCGAAGCTCCAGAACACCGTTTTGTAACCCATGGACTGCAGGAGGGCCAAATCCTTTTCACAGAATTCCCCCATAGGGAAGCGGAAAAGGGTCATCTCGTAGTTAAAATTCTCCTTCATGTAGTCGTGGAGCCGCAGCACATCCGCACGGGCATCCTCCAAGGAGAGGTCGGGGTAGGAAAGGTGCTTGTCGCTGTGGTTGCCTACTATATGTCCTTCGTCGATCATCCGCTGCACCAGTGCGGTGTTTTGTTTGACATAGGGCAGGGTGACAAAGAAGACCGCGTGGGCGTCCTTCTCTTTGAGGGCGTCCAAAATCTTTTCGGTATAGCCGTTTTCATACCCTTCGTCAAAGGTTAAGTAGATGTTTTGGCTGTCCGGCGCAATGTAGTGGGCATTGTACTTGCCGTATTTTTCCTGGTACTGGATGGCGCCATAGGGCCGCCCCCGCTCATCTTTGTTGGTGCCGGGCCCCCAGCCCAGCTTGGTGCCGTCCAGAGTACCGATTTGCTCCAAATCGGTACTCATGGCGGACTCGGCTTCGCTGCTGCCCTCCGGCTCCATAGGCAGGGAGGAAGAGGAGGACTCTTCATCCATAGAACTGCTGGGCTCCGGGACCGAAGAGCTCATCGGCAGGGAGGAAGAACTGCTTCCATCCCCATCGCGGGAACTACAGGCGGTGACGGACAATACAAGCGCTACGGCCAAAGCCAAGGTTGCAAAACGTTTCATAAAACTATCCTCCGTTATTCAATCACCGGAATTCGGTGGATTTCCACTGCTTTCAGCATACTCCAAATCCGGTGGAAAATCGAGGTGGAATTGTAAATTTTGCTCCAATCCCTCGCTTTCCCCTCTAGTATGTGCCAAAAAAGGCAGTCCATCACTGCATCTTTTTGACAATCGGCGAAATTTGATGCCGGCCGCAAATCCCGCCGGATTTGGGATAGAATAACGGGGAAGTTTGCATGTTTACCAAGTCACATAGGAGGAATTGAAATATGGGATATTTGCAGCAGATCGCATCGGTGCACGCCCGGCAGATCATTGACAGCCGGGGCAACCCCACAGTGGAATGCGCTGTCACCTTGGAGGATGGCTCTGCGGGCCTGGCCTCGGTGCCCTCGGGGGCGTCCACCGGCAGCCGGGAGGCAGTGGAACTGCGGGACCATGTGGACAAGCTTTGGAAGGGCAAGGGGGTGATGACCGCCGTCCTGGGGGTCAACCGGGAAATTGCCCACGGCCTGGTGGGGATGGACGCATCCAACATCCCCGCCATCGACCACGCCATGCGGGTGCTGGACGCCACTGCGGACAAAAGGAACCTGGGGGCCAACGCCATCCTGGCAGTCTCCCTGGCCGCAAGCCGGGCCATGGCTGCCTCCACCGGCCTATCTCTGTACCAATTTTTGGGCGGTTGTGATAAGCGCACCCTGCCGGTTCCCCTGCTCAACATCATCAACGGCGGGCTGCACGCCTCCAACAACCTGGACATCCAGGAATTCATGATTGTCCCGGTGGGCGCCCCCAGTTACCGGGACGCCCTGCGCTGGAGCTGCGAGGTCTACCACACCCTGGGGGACCTGCTGCGCAGCCGGGGCAAATCCACTGCCGTAGGGGATGAGGGCGGGTTCGCCCCCGACCTTGCCAGCAACGAGGAGGCCATCCAGTGGATTTTGGAGGCCATCAGCCTTTGCGGCTACCAGCCTGGCAAGCAGTTCATGATCGCCTTGGATGCCGCGGCCTCCGGCTGGAAAACCGCCGAAGGGTACACTTTGCCCAAGCAGGGCCGTTCCCTTTCCTGCGAAGAGCTGATCAGCTATTGGGACGACCTCTCCCGCCGCTACCCCGTCGTGTCCATCGAAGATCCCTTGGGGGAGGAGGACTGGCCCTCCTGGCAGGAGCTGACCCGCCGCATCGGCGACCGGGTTCAGCTGGTGGGGGATGATCTGTTCGTCACCAACCCAGGGCGCATCCGCCAAGGTATCCAGAAGAAGGCGGCAAATGCCGCGCTGATCAAGCCCAACCAAATCGGCACCTTGACCGAGACATTGGAGGCGGTCTCCATCGCCCAGAACGCCGGATACCGGGCGGTGATCTCCCACCGTTCCGGAGAGACGGAGGACAGCTTTATCGCCGATTTGGCGGTGGCGACAGCCACTGGGCAGATCAAAGCGGGCGCCCCCTGCCGAAGCGACCGCACCGCCAAATACAACCGGCTTTTGCGGATCGAGGAGCACCTGGGCCGCCGTGCCCGCTACGCCGGGCGGGAGGCATTCGCCTGCCTGGCACAGCAGCAGTAAACTTATGGGATAACAAACCACCCCGGAGGCATGCCTCCGGGGTGGTTTGCGATTCATCCTATATTCAACCGGTTCACCCATCGGCTATTCTTCACTGGAAGAAGAACCCTGCGAAGAAGGAACCTCTTCCGGTGAAGTTGAGCTGGCAGTATCCACCACCCACTCTGCCGGCAAGGTGTACCAGGGAGAATTGTGGGATCCGGCTGCATCGGTCAATGTCAGCCGCCATGTTTTGCCACCCAAATCCAGGGCGGTATTGTCCCATTTGAGCTCTACAAAACTTTCACTTAAAGAATTAAACGTATAAAGGCCAGGGGCATCCGCCTTATCTTCGGTGACTGTCAATTGGGCAGGGGTATTCATCCCACTCCAAACAGCTTTGATACACTTAGCAACAGAATCATACCCAAATTTCAGCCGTAAATCCCATGTTTGGGTGGAAATTGGGTCGCTGTCCAAGTTCAGGTCTCCATCCCCTTTGGAGATCACCGAAATACTAAAGGCATCCACCCCATTCAGCACAGACAGTGGAATATTGCAGGTCGCACTGCCGGCTGCGATGGTATACGTTGGGCTCAAGGGCGAGCCACCGCTTACAACAGTCACCTGATAGCTGGCAATCCCTGTAATATCACTGGGCGGGGTAATGGTCAACTGGGCATCTTTCTTAGCGTCAATATTCCCATCGGCATCCAAGGGAATGGCTGATAGCTTGACATCAATGGGGGCGTTAACCTTAACAGGCTGCGGCACCTTCCAATCGGGGAGGATGTAGCGTGGCGATTGATAGCTTCCATACACCAGCTGCACATAGGCGCTGGGGGTAAGGGGTTTGGCAACGCCATCGCTGCTGGCAACCACCGCGGAACCATCCTCTAAAACAGCCAGCTCATAGCTTGTTTTTGAGCCGTCGCTGCGGTGCTGGTTCACCGTCAACGTCCCGCTGCCAGCCAGCTGGCCTTTGTGGGCGGTGATCTTTTGGGTACCGCCGTCATAAGACAGCCGCAAAGCCACCTGATAGGTGGCGCTTGTGCCCGGTGCAGAGTCGGTGCGGTTCTGAGCGCTGTCGCCTTTGGCCACCACCTGGTAAGCAATGGTATTTTGTGGATTGATTTCGTTGGAGGTAAACACCGCGCTCCGATCCCCGACGCCAAGTGTTTTTGCCTTATCGGTCAGCAGGGAGCCATCCACAATAGGAGTAACCACATAACCGGTCACTCCCGTTGTATTGGACATGGAGAAAGAAAAGGCCCAGCTTTCTACCTCCGCGCTGTTGTCGTTCTTCAATTTTGCCTCTGGCACACTGGCAGAAGGCATCGCCACCGGTGTTTTCACCGGTGTGGGGGTGCTGCTGGAGCTGGAGGAACTGGAACTGCTAGGCTTATGGCTTCCGCCACCTCCCCCTTCATCGGGTTCTGGTGTGCCGATAGGATAGCCTCCCAGTTTGGGTTCTTCATAGTCCCCTTTTACCTGGATTTTCTTGGGTTTCACCGAGTAGGAAACCCGGTCCGCCTTCACCTGCATAGTGCCGATCTGGCCTTTGCCGGTAAAGTGGACGTTTGCCGCCGCCACAGCCGTCCCCACCTTGGTGTTGCTGGACAGGTTGATGTTGGCGGGGCTATAAACTGCAATCTCGGTCAGCACGGCATTTTTGATGGAGACTTCGTACCAAATCTGGGTGGACTCCATCAAAGTCACCCGCATAAAGCCCTCCGCGTCATCCGCCAACCTTTTTTCTTCCAGGGTGGCATGGGCTTTGAGGACTGTATTGTTGATTTTGGTATTGCCTGTCGCCGTGATGTGGAACCCATCGGAACTGCGCTGCACCGTCATATTGGGGGCGACCACATCTTTCAGTTCGATCTCCCCGCCGCCGTAGACATAGAGTTTCCCTTCTACGATCACATTTTCCAGCTTGACGGTCCCGCTTTTGCCCACTCCGCTTTGGATGGTCAAATCCCCTTTGACCGTCTTGTTTTTGACGGTGACGCCGCTGGCGCCGATGGAGAGGGATTTGCAGATCTGGGAATCGTCATAGGTGCCCTTGGAGTTGTAGGTCAGCTTGTTCTGCACCGTCTGTGCTGGGGCTTGGCTGGAACTGCTGGGGGCGGAGGATGGGGGCGTGGGATAAGTGGGCCGGCTCACCGGCGTGGTGCTCCCTCCGCTCACCGGCCGGGAGGAACTGACGGTAGAGGACGAGGAGGATTCTTCCTCTTCCTCCGGGTCGCTTTCCTCCGGTTCACTGGAGGAACTCTCCTCCTGGCTGCTGGTCGGCAGGTTCCCCGACACAGGCTGGTCGCCATTGTTCTGGGCAAACATCATGCCGATCACCGCCACCAACAAGATGATGGTGATAACCAGCAAGGTGATAATCACCATGAGCAAACTGTTTTTGTTTTTATCCATCTCACTCATATTGTTCCCTCCTTCACAGGGATTCTGAGGTTCCCCGTCCCTCCCACGGAACCGGTTTCCCCCCATTGTTGCGTGCGGTGTGCCGCATCCAGGCCGCGATTCCCTGGACCGGGGCCGACGCCCTCATAGCGGGGGCCGCATGGCGGGCAAAGAAAATTCCCGCCATGACGGCAACACCTCTGCCTGTCAAGATGATCTCTCTGAAATCATTGTAACATAAACCCAGGATAGTTTCCAATTTTGGGGCGCTGTTGCCCCTCGATTTGGAAGCTCTGTCATAGATTAAGTGTTGCTCCTGGCAAAGTTTACTGCACTGCGGGATTGTTTCCTCCACCTCCAAATTCTCCCAGAAATCCGCCTCTAACTGCAAACAAAAACAGGATGGAGAAGCTGCTCCATCCTGTTCCTTTTCTCAGGGATTTCCCCTTAATCCAAAATATAAATATTGACGATGCGGTGGCTGCTCAGGCAGCTCTCGGTATAGGTGTCATAGAACAAGTCCACATCGATGACATCCTGCATAAGGCCGGTTCCTGTGTCCGCCGCAATGGCATACCCATAGACAAAGCTGCCGTCTGGGCTGGCGATGTACATTTTGGTGCCATAGGGAATCTCATTGGGGTTGGTGGCCACATATCCGGGGGAAAGCCGCATGCCACTGGCCCCCCAGGCACCCCGCTTGGCACTGTAGCCGGTGGCCCGCTGGCCGGTGAGAACCGTGCGGTAATTGGTGGGCGCGCCGTTTGCCCCCACGGTGCCAAACTGCAAGGGAGATATTGGGGAATTGTCCCCCACTAGGATCTCTTCGGTGACTGGGCGCTTGGTGATATTCTCCCCCACAAGCTCCCGCTCTTGAGGCACCCCATCGATGGACATATCAATATAGGTGGTGACCTTATGGCCGTTCTCCCCCCGGGTCAGCACCCGGGTGCGCCCGTTGGGGATCAGGCTGGTGCTTTTGGTGATGGTTTCATAGGGGATGTCGCTCTCCTCGGTGACAGTGGTGTATTCTACCCGCTGGATGACGATCCGGTCCCCTTCCTCCACCGGTTTGCCCGGCCGGTAGTTGATGAGGTCATCCGAATCGATGGAAAGACCCACCTGATCCATGGCATCGCCCACTGTGCCACCGGTGACCATCACCGTTTGGGTGGAACCGTCCGCGGTGATCTCCACTGGGAAAGCTCGGGTGATGCTGATTTCCCCCACCCGGCCGTGGAACCCGTCAAAGTCGACAATATCACAGGCCATGGTGGCGATGCCGTTCTCTTCAAGGATATCATCGGCGTCCTGGCGGATGGTAAATTTCAAAATGGTTTCCTCTCCATCGCGGATATACACTGCGCGGGTGAGGACGGTGAGCTGAATCACGGTCAGCGCCAGCGATAGGGTCAGAAGAACTGCTGCAAAAGTTCTGCTTTTCAGCTTGCGCAGCAGCACGATCACCCAATTGGCAACCTTATCCATACACTTCTCCTTCATGGTAAATCAAATTCTTGCAAGGCTTGGGACAAGCCCGCCAGTCTTATTTTTACCAGATTAGTTGCCATTATATGCAGTGGTCTATCCGCTGTCAAGTTTTTAGGTCGACGAAAAGAGGCTTTCTCATGCCCTTTTTTCGGGTTTTTCCGGGTGAATTTCCACCACCTGACAAATTATCGCCGGAAAAATCCGTTGTCTTTCTGTGGAAAATGAACAAAATTTTAAGAAGTTTCTGTATCTGTTTATTTTAAACAGTTTTACTATTTAATATCCTTTCTGTTTTATTGTAAACACATAAATAGTTTGTGAAATTTTCCATGCATTTCCTTTGCAGCAAAAATTCATTTTCACCAGTTCCATGAATTGTCGTTCCCCTTATGTCCTCCACTTTTTGAGTAAACAGCGTCCGTTTTCGGCATATCCGTGGGAAAAAACAACACCTTTCCCTCTTTTTGGCCCCACTTTTCCACCTTCCGCATTTGGAAGCCTCCCATTGTGCCACCCGCCGGGAGATGCCTTTTTGTTGTGAAAATACCCAAAAGGCCCTTTTTCCCCACAGGGGGGACAGGGGATATATGCAAAAAGTCCGCCCCATTGCTGGAGCGGACTGATTGGCAGGAAGGATAAAACTATCTCTTGGAGAACTGAGGAGCGCGACGTGCGGCTTTGAGGCCGTATTTCTTTCTCTCCTTCATTCTGGGGTCACGGGTCAGGAAGCCGGCTTTTTTCAGGATGGGGCGGTTGTTCTCATCCTGCTGCAGCAGAGCTCTGGCAAGACCGTGACGGATGGCACCAGCCTGGCCGGTAACGCCGCCGCCTGCAACGGTGCAGATGACATCAAAGCGGCCAGTGGCTTCAATCAGCTCCAGGGGCTGGCGGACGATGAGCTTCAAAGTCTCCAGGCCAAAGTAATTGTCAATATCGCGGCCATTGATGGTGATCGCGCCGGTGCCGGGGTAAACACGGACACGGGCAACGGAATTCTTTCTTCTACCAGTTCCGTAGAAATAAGGTTTGGAATCGTACATCAAATTTGTCCTCCTTCCGGTTACAGGGTCCAGGCCTCAGGTTTCTGAGCCTGCTGGTTGTGGGTGGCGTCTCTGTAGATTTTGCATCTGGTCAGAGCTTTGCGGCCGATGGTGGTGTCAGGCAGCATGCCTTTGACAGCCAGCATCATGGCTTTTTCGGGGTTCTCAGCCATCAGTTTGGAGTATTTGACCTCCTTCAGGCCGCCAACCCAACCGGAATGATGACGGTACACCTTCTGCTCTAGTTTTTTACCGGTCAGAACCGCTTTGCTGGCGTTGAGGATGATCACATGGTCACCGCAGTCAACGTGAGGGGCAAAGGTGGTTTTGTGTTTGCCGCGCAGGATCATGGCAGCAGTCGCTGCGGTGTGGCCAAGCGGCTTATCAGCTGCGTCGAGAATATACCATTTACGGCTAATCTCTTGTGCCTTAGGCATAAAAGTGGACATAGTCTTACCTCCTAATTCTTTTGATCACATATCGAAACCATGCCCTTGCGGCATCCTAAGCCGCAGGGCCAGGAAGGCATGGGATGGATGCTCCACACTTGCTTTTGCCAGGGAAATTCCCGCAAAAAAGCGCAGCATGGCTTAGATCAGCAAGATTTATTATAGTAAACGGGACGGGTTCTGTCAATAGGTTTTTCCCAATTTTTTAATTTAATGCCGCCGATCTTCCAATTTCTCTTGATTTTGGCCCCAATCTCTTTAGTTCTCCTGCGTCATTTCACTTTTTTGCCGCCTGCCGCCGGAGAATTCTTTCTCGATTTGGCTATTCTGTCTAATAAGAGCAGACGGCAAAAAGCCCCGGTCCCATGGGACCGGGGCTTTTTCGCTTTCCCTTGGCGATGGGTTAGAAATCCATACCAGTGGTCATGAGACGGCCGTCTTTGATCTTGGCCATGCACTTGTCACAGACACAGTACAGCGGGGGCACCAAGTTTTCGGTGGAGCCGCACAGCACGCAGTGGTCGATGTGCTTCTCAATGACAATGTGGCCAGACCGCTCGACGACGCTCACGTTGTCGCCGGCTTTCAAGCCCAATTTGTCCATAACCTCTTTTGGCACTTCCAAAACGCCGTTTTCGTTGACCTTTGCCATCCTGCTCAATTCGCTCATGACAGTTCCTCCATTCAGCTGCCTGTGGGAACCATGTGCCTAAGCCTTTTGTCCTGCTGCGGTTCCCTGTACTCGATGGGTTTTTCCCTTACAGTCCAGTTGCTAAAAGATATCAATCCGGTTGGCACCGCTGGTCAGCGCACTGCCGCTCTTAATCTTGGCAGCACATTCCTCGCAGACGCAGTACAGCGGCGGCAACAGGTTTTCGGTGGAACCACACAAAATGCAGTGGTCGATGTGTTTTTCAATGACGATGTGGCCAGACCGCTCGACAATGCTCACCTTGTCGCCGACTTTCAAGCCCAATTTATCCATGGCTTCTTTGGGAACCTCTAAAATGCCGTTTTCATTGACTTTAGCCATCATGTTCAATTCGCTCATTACAGTTCCTCCATTCAGTTGCCAGTAGAGCCTCCACAAAATCGGATCTATGCCGCAGAACCCACTCCATGGCGGCCCGTTCATTCCATACGCCTACTATCCCTTTGGGGATAGCCCAAGCGGAAACCCCTTTAGGAGGCGGCCCTCCCTTGGATTACCCTTTTAGTATACCTTGGTAAACTTATGGCCGCAAGTAGTTTTTTCCACAAACTTTTGGCTATTTCAAGCCGTTTTTTAGAATTTCGCACTTTGTGTGAATGGAGTGTCACAAATCGGTTAACCCCCGATTCCCAAAAGGCCTAGAATCCCCCAGGAGCCGATGCCCATGAGGATGCCGCTGGTCATCACTCCAAGGGCGATGACCAAAAACGCCTTCCACAGCCGCATCTGGAGCAGGGTGGCGATGAGGGAACCGGTCCAGGCGCCAGTGCCCGGCATGGGAACGGCCACAAATAAGTAGAGGCCCAGGTATTCATAGTTGCCCAGTTTATCAATCTTACTCTGGCCGATGTCAATAATCTTTTGGAAGTACTTGCCGATCTTTGGCTGTTTGGCCAGGAAGAACAGCACCCGCCGGGCAAAGAGGATCAGCACCGGCACCGGCAGGATGTTGCCCAGCACACAAACCAGGTAGTTGAGCCAAAAGGGTATGCCCCAGGCGGCGCCCAGGGGGATGGCCCCCCGCAGTTCTACCACCGGGACCATGGAGAGGACAAACAGGAAGAGGAGATGCTTCAGCATACAGGTGCTCCTTATAAACAGAATTGGTTTTGCATCGTTTTCTACAGGCGGATTCCCACCATCCGCAGGGCTTGGAAGAGAAGGCGGCCGATGGATTTTAAGTTGACCAGGCAGAGCAGCAGCACAATGCCAATCTGGATCGGGTAGAGGAACTTGACCTCATAGAGGAGGCAGAGGGCCTGTGCGGCCACCCCCAGGGTGTTGAGGGCCATGCGGCCCAGCCCCAGGTCCAGCCGGACGATCCTCCGGGTGTCCACCGCACGCAGCACAAACACAGTGAAGTAGCAGGCAAAGGTGGCGAAGGCCGCCCCATTGACCCCATATTTAGGGATCAAAAAGTAGTTGAGCACCAGGTTGAGCCCAGCGCCCACGCAGGTGGTGACCAGGGCCATGGCGTTCTTTTTGGCGACCATGTAAAAAGTGCCCAAAAAGGTGACAAAGCAGGAGAAGATGACCGACAGCACCAAAAAGGGGACATACTTCCAGGAGGGGTAAAACGCCTCCGACACCAGGATGGCGGTGATGGGCTTGATGAGCAGCAAAACCCCCGAAGCACACATGAAAACCACCGTCTGATAGCTGGAAAAGATGTCGGAGTAAAACCGGGACTGACCCGGGTCATCTGCCTCGGTGACGGCGGAGATCTGCCACGCCTGGGAGAAGATGCCCGAGATCATGGTGATCACCGTGGGGATTTTGTAAGCCACCGAGAAAAGGCCGTTGGCGCTCTCCCCTAAGAAGTAGGTGACCATGTACCGGCCGGAGACGTTGGTGATCCACCAAAAGATGGTGGTGGGGATCAAGGGCAGGGAGTAGACCAGCATCGCCTTGGCAATGGCGGGGGAGACCTGCCGGGGCTTGACGAACTTTTTCAGATTGGCAATCCAGAAGAGGAACAGCACCGACAGCACATTGGAGAGGACGGTGGACAGCACATAGCCGTTGATTCCCCATTTAAAGACCACCAGCAGCAGGATGTTGAACACCACGGTGGTGAAGGTGGAGAGGATGCCGTCGAAGGCGTAGAGCTTCACATAGCCGATGGCCCGCACAAACTGGGACACCACCGATTTGAGGCAGCCCGCCAGCACATAGGCATAGATCAGCATGGTATAGCTGGAGATGAACTCCACCCGCTTCATCAAAGGGATAAACAGGCCAAAGACAAGAAACCCCGCCAGGCACACCCCCAGCCCGGTGGAGAGGACGTCGCTCTTGCGGACCGACCGGTCCAAACCGAAGCGGATGATCCCCTCGTTGATGCTGACCATCACAATGGGGATCAGCAGGTTGGAGGTGTTGACAATAATGTCCATCACCCCATAGTCCGAGGTGGTCAGCACCCGGGTGTACAACGGCATCAGCAAAAACACCAGCAGCTTGGAACTGAAGCTGCCGATGGCAAAAATGACGGTATTCCCTATCAGCTTTTTGTATTTGTTCATCGGTTCACCTTTCCGCTCCCATCGAAAAGGGAGGGATGCCGCCCTCCCCCAAGATGTCTTTGCCAGCCTGTCCCCAGGCTATGGGAACATTATAGCCCAATTCCCATGGCGTGTAAATTCAGTATGGGAAAAAAAGGGGAAAATATCCCTTTTTGTCACCCAATTCGCACATTAGACAACAAAAAGGAGAGGGCAGAGCCCTCTCCCTCCAATCAGTTCCCTGATTCGTTCTGCTTGTTGATCTTGCCCAGATACCGGTAGATGCTGGCCGCAGAACAGTGGAGCCGGGTGGCCACCTCGTTGACCGCACCTTTTAATAAGAAGATGCCCCGCTCCTCCAGCTGTTTGACGATGGCCATCTTCTCCTCCTGGGTCAACCGTTCGGGCGGGATGCCATCCTTCAAATACCGTTTGAGGACAGTGTCGGTGACCTCGGAAATGGAATCGGAGAAATTCTCCACCTCGCCCGCCGGGTGGAGGTGGTTGTCCTCCAGGAAGATCTCCCCATCCAGGCCGCAGAGCTTCAGGATGTCTTGGGAGGCTTTTTGATAGCGGCTGGGGTCAAAGTTGATACACAGCATGCCGATGAGCCTTCCCCCATCGTCTTTGATAAACATGGTGGAGGCCCGCAACGTCCGCTCGTCCTTAGAGCGGCCGGTGTAGTTGCACAGGAAGTCCTGGTCCTGGTAGGTTTTGTCGGCGATAAACCGAAGGGCTTTGTCTGTTAGGGGCGCGCCCACATTCCGCCCGCTGATTCGGCCATTGGCGATAGCTGCCACCGACTGGTCCTTTCCGTTGATGTCATGCAGGACAATTTCATAGTCTGGGCCCAGCGCCGCGCCTAGGAATTTGACCAGCGCGGTGTATTGGGCAAGCTTGACTTTATTCATCTTCAAAACCTCCCCTAGGTGTTTTCATTTTGCTGGGAGAATACCGGTGTTCTCACACACACAAGGATTCCCCGGAGCCACACGGGCAAGGTCGAATGGCAGGAGCCTCTCTCCCTTGAGCATGGCACAGACAGCCCTCCTGTGTAGGCAGGGCTTGCAGGCAGACCAAATGGCGACAAAACTATTTCCCCGGACTACAAATGGCCCGCGATTCCAACAGAATTTGCTATCCAATTGCACAAGTTTTGACCGTAAGGCGATAAAAATTATCCTTGGGGGAGATACCTCCCTAGAACTGCGGGTACGCCTTTCCATAAAAGGGGCAAATGCGCAGGAAACCGGGCGTTCCTGCACTTTGTAAAGCGATGGCCCATTTTGTGACTATTTTTTATTATGTTCCTAGTATTTTTACATCATTATACTATCTTTTCCCCCATACTGTAAAGCTCCATCCGCATTTTTCACCACATGATATACAATAATTTTTTATTATTTTGCCCCTGATTTGTTACATTATTTTCCAATTAGTGGCTTTTTCTATTGACAGCCTGTACCAAATTTGGTACTCTTGAATTAACGGAAATGTTTTCCGTCCATAGACAAGCAACCGACCGGCCTTTGGGCAGGCCGGTGGTTTTAGTACGGCCAAATGGCTAATTTAAGAAAAGGAAGATGCATCATGAAAAAAGTAGTTTCTACCCCCAACGCACCCGCTGCAGTTGGCGCCTATTCCCAGGCAATCCGCGTAGGCGGCCTGCTGTTCATCTCCGGCCAGATCCCCCTGGTTCCTTCCACCGGCGCCATTGTGGAAGGTGACGTTTGCGCCCAGGCCAGACAGTCCTTGGAGAACCTGAAAGCCATCCTGGCTTCTGAGGGCTACACCATGGACGATGCGGTTAAAACCACCGTCCTGCTGGAAGACATCAACGACTTTGCCGCTGTCAATGACGTCTATGCCGAGTACTTTGTGAAGGACTGCCCTGCCAGAGCTTGCTTTGCTGTCGACAAACTGCCCAAAGGCGCCAAGGTTGAAATTGAGCTGATTGCCTACAAAGACTAATTATTGCCATAATTATAAAACCGGCGGGGAACCCTTCCCGCCGGTTTTTTCTTTTTCAAAGTGACTTTATCGGGAAACCCGATTTTCCCGCTCCATCCAATTGAAAAAAACAATTGGATTTTCCCCTCGACGTTTGGTATCGTAAGGGAAGTGCAGGGGGAGTCCCCCAGCACTTCCCGTTGTAAGACAGAGTTTACTCGTTCCATACCAGCAAAAGAGACGCCTGCAGGCGTCTCTTTTGCTATTTTCTGGCATTTCCTTCTTGCTTGAGCTGTCTTTACACTGGCCTTCCTGGGAATGGCGGCGCCTTACAAAAAGGGGGCCTTGCCGGGGCAACGCCAATGAAAAACGGCGCGGCTTCGACCGCGCCGTCCTAGATCGGAAGATTGTTTCGCCCTTAGATGCTGCCGCGGAACCCTTTGCCCACGATCTCGCTGCTGTTGGTGATGAGGATAAACGCCTTGGGGTCCACTTCCCGGGCATATTTTTGCAGCTGGGATGCCTGGCGGCGGTACAGGGCGGTGAGGACGATGGTCCGGTCCTCATGGGTGTAGTAACCCTCGCCTTTATAGATGGTGGCACCCCGGTGCAGCTCCCCGACGATGTAGTCGCAGATAGCTTGGGGCTCGGTGGTGATGATGGTAAAGTATTTGTTGCGGTTCATATTCTCCATAATGGCATCCACTGCAATGGACTTGGCGGATAGGCCGAGGATGGAGAGGAGCCCTGTCTTGGGCCCAAATACAAAAAAGGCGGCCAAGGTGATGAGGATATCGCTGGCCAGCAGGCACTGGCCAATGTCCATGTGGGTGTATTTGCGGACGATCATCGCCACAATGTCGGTGCCGCCGGTAGAAGCGTCGATGCGGAACAGGATCGCCGAACCGATGGCGGGCAGCATCACCGCGAAGATCAATTCCAAAAGGGGTTCATCGGTCATGGGGCCGTCCATGGGGAATATGCGCTCCAACACCCACACCCCGGCGGAAAGGACGGTACTGGTGTAGGCAGTTTTAATGCCGAAGCCCTTTCCCAGCATCAGGTAGCCCACCACCAAGAGGGCCATGTTGATGCCGAACACCAGGGATCCAGGGGAAATCCCTGGAAGGAAAGGGGCGACCACCACCGACAGGCCGCTGACGCCGCCGATGGAAAAGTTATTGGGAAATTTGAAGAAATACACACCGATGATGACGGGGAGAATCCCAAGATTCAAAAGCAGGAATTCCCGAAACTTGGAGCTGTTTTGCTGGCTCATACAATCCCTCTTTATAAACTATTTTAAAATACCCTTGGATGGCCCATCTAAAATAGCACAGCCCCTCGGGGATTGCAACAGGGATTGCAACAAAAATTTTCAGAATCAGGCTTTTGTTCAACATTCGTAAAATTTCAATTATCAATTTAGATATTCTGCTGTTTATTCTGCTAAAACATGAATTTCTTTCTTCATTTTAGAGGAAAATCCCACCTTGTTTCGCCAATCTTTTTCAAGGGAGGCAATTCTGCATTCCTTGGGTACCCAAGCTGCAAAAAGTGGGTAGAGCTGCCTTGAAGTGGAAGCCTCCCTTTGCCTTTCAATAGCAAGAGAAAACCCCCAGCCAGGCTCCATCGCCTGACTGGGGGCTTTCTCTTATTCTTATTTTTCTGGGATTACCCTTTCCCTCTAGGGAACAATGGTCCTTCTCTTAAATCTGTTCAGGCTGAGATTTTTTGCCTGACTCCAGTTCACGCATCGCTTTGCCAAACTGACGGGAGAAGAGCACAAGGGTAAATGCGACCGCAAGCACATCTGCAACTGGCTCTGCCAGGTAGACGCCCATGGTGGGGTTAGACACCAAGTGTGGCAGAATGTAGATAAGCGGCACAAGCAGGATGAACTTCCGCATAACAGCCACCATAATCGATGCCTTGGCGTTGCCAATGGAAGTAAAGGTCATCTGGCAGGCAACCTGCGCACCAAAGATACCCATACCAGCACAGTAGATCCGTAGCGCCCAGCTTGTAAAGTCAATGAGCTCAGGTTGTGGCACAAAAATCTTGGCAAACATCTGTGGGAAGGCCATAACCAGCGTCCAGACAACCATGGTATAACCCAGCGTACAGCAAAGCAGAATTTTAAAGGTCTTGCGCACACGGTCCGCGTTGCCCGCTCCGTAGTTGTAGCTGGTGATGGGCTGTGCACCCTGGGCCAACCCCTGTGCGGGCAGGTTGGAGAACTGCATGATGCTCGAGAGAATGGTCATGGCGCCCACCGCCACATCGCCGCCGTACTTGAGCAGCGAGGAGTTGAAGCAGACTAGAATGATGCTCTCACTTGCCTGCATGATAAAGGCCGAAAGGCCCAGTGTGAAGATGGGCTTGAGGATGCGTCCCTCCAGCCGCATATTTTTGCGTCGGATGCGCAAGGTGGTCTTTTTCCCAGTCAAAAAACGCAGTACCCAGAGGGTTGACATCGCCTGGGAGAGGATCGTCGCCAGCGCTGCACCCTTGACACCCATATCCATTCCGTAGATGAAGATGGGGTCGAGGATGATGTTGCATACGGCGCCGATCAGCACACTCAGCATACCGGTGGTGGCAAAGCCCTGTGCGGTGATGAACATATTCATGCCCAGGGTGAGCTGTACAAAAACCGTGCCGATTGCATAGATATTCATATAGTCGGTCGCATAGCCGATGGTGTTTTCACTGGCGCCAAACGCCAGCAGAAGGGGGCGGTTAAACAGCAACAGGGCTATGGTGAGTGCCGCCGAAATCAGCAGCTGTACACAGAAGCTGTTGCCCAGAATTTTCTCTGCCTCCTCATGGTCCCCGCGTCCCATTGCCATCGAAGCACGTGGGGCAGCGCCGCTTCCCACAAATGCGGCAAAGGCCGATACAATCATAATGACCGACATGCATACGCCCACGCCCGTGAGCGCCAGGTCACCGACCTCGGGCATATGACCGATATAGATGCGGTCGACCATGTTGTACAGCAGGTTGACAATCTGTGCCGCAATCGCGGGCAGCGACAGCCTTAACAACAGCTTGCCAACGGGTTCTTTCCCTAAAAAATCATTTTTCTGTTCCATTTTTACAAATCCACCTACCTAACAGAATAACTGCGATGCTTGTAGCTTTTGCATCTATAAAGTTCTGCGCACCCTATTCGCCCGTAGGGTTGGCCGCGTCAATCTCCGCACGAAAGTTCTGAATATACTTCTCCAGCAGAGAAAGCACCATTTGCAGCTCCTCGGGGGTGGCAGCCTCTCGCACCCTATGCTCCGCCTGGAAAATCCAGGCAACCTTCTGCTGTCCAAAGGCGCGTCCACTTTCGGTTAGGCAGATGAGCTTTCGGTTGCGGCTGTTTGGGGCGGGCTTTAGGCAGACATACCCCTTCTTCCTGAGATTGGCGATCAGCGAATTGACCGTCTGGCGCGGCAGGGAGAAAAAGTCGCAGATATCCTGCTGGGAGCATTCCTTTTCTAGGTGGAGTAACACCAACCAAATGGCGAGCTCCCCCTCCGGAATATTTGCCCTGGCAGCCGCCCCGCGATAGATGGCGTCAATCTCCCGCATTTTGCGCATAATCAGCCCAAATTTCCACGGGTGTACCTCCTGCATCTTCCCTACCTCCTGCTGTTTTGGCGATAGTAGGAATTATAGTCCGAGTTCGGATATTTGTCAATGTCTTCCTACTCCTTCTCCCCAATATTTACAGGGCGTTCATATTGTTCACAAAGGGTTGCGAGTTTGCTGCAAACCTCGCCCATTTTCCCATCCGTTGCATTTCCCACAGTTTCATTGTCCAAACGCCCCTCCTTCTTAGAAGAGCTGGGGGGGCTTTTTATTCCAGGGTGATGCGATAGACCAGGAGGTATCTGATGTTCCAGGCGGGGGGAATCAAATAGATGATCGCTGAAAAACCGCATTGTGACGCGATTTTTGAGCAATTACAAAAGAAAAAACCAGCCATTTCTGACTGGTTTTTTTCTTGGTGCGGATAAGAGGACTTGAACCTCCACCGAGTTGACCCCGACTAGAACCTGAATCTAGCGCGTCTGCCGATTCCGCCATATCCGCATATTCCATTTGCTTTCTACCGGAGAAAGCTTTTTTATTATACCAAGGCGTTGTTTGTTTGTCAAGAGAAAAAACGGGGAATTGAAAAAAATTTTCGATTCCCCGTTTTTTATTCTTTTCCCACAGTCAAAGGCCCTTCCTTTGAGGGCGATTCCAAATCATCTTTGGGCACAAATCGGGGCAGCAGCACCGTCGCCTTGAAGAGATCCCCATCGATAGAGACGGCAAACTCCCCCTCATGGAGGGCAACAAAACTTTTCACGATGGCAAGGCCCAGGCCGGAGCCTTCGGTAGTCCGGGAGGAATCCCCCCGGACAAACCGCTCGGTGATCTCATCAGCGGAGAAGTTCATCTCATATCCGGCCACGTTTTTGAAGGCAATCTTGACCCAATTTTCCTCGGCGGAAAGGGAGACATACACCCGGCTTCCAGCCAGCGAGTAGTTGAGTGCGTTGACCAGCAGGTTTTCAAACACCCGGTGGATGCGGTGGCCGTCGGCCAGAATCCACAGCCGCTGGGCGGGGAATTCGGTTTTCACCGAAAGACCGCTTTGGGAAATCCGGTTGTCCAGCTCCGCAATGGTCTGTTCCAGCAGTTCCTGGACGTCAATCTTATTTTTTTGAATGCGGATTTCCCCGCTGTTTGCCTTGGAGATGTCAAACAGATCCTGTACTAGGGTTTTGAGCCGGTCTGCTTTCTGTTTCAAAATGCGCACATAATCGTTGGCGTAATCCGGGGTCAGGTCTTCTTTGGAGAGGAGGTCCGCATAATTGATGATCGAGGTCAGCGGGGTTTTCAGATCGTGGGAGACGTTGGTGATCAGCTCCACCTTCATCTTCTCACTCCGGACCTGTTCATCCACCGCCCGGCGCATACCGTTCTGCACATAATTGAGGCTGTCTGCCGCCGGATAGAGGATCTGGTCCTCGGTGAATTCCAGGGGATGGGAAAAGTCCCCCTCCCGGATCCGTTCCACCTGGTCGATGATCGCCTCAAACTGCTTGAGAGTCCCGGTGTAGCTGCGCAGGTAGAGCACAGGCAGCAAAATGCCCATCCCCAAACAGAGCAGAAAGAAAAAATCACAGACAAAGGAGCCAAAATTGCTGGTAGTGATGGCGGTGACAAAAAACAGCCCCCCAAAGAAGATCAGCGCCCCTTCACTGAAGATGAGGAAGAGCAATTGATTGCGCATCCGCCGCCCAAAGCGGTATTTGAGCTGGCCGCGGTGCCACATCCCCTTGATGGAGGAGACGGTGTTGCGCTTCAAAAAACCTTCCCGCTGCAAAAAGAGTTCACACAGCATGGGATAACACAGCCAAAAATAGACGAGGAACCAGCGGATGGCATCGGAGTTCCAGTAGCTGCTCAGTTCCCCAACCAAGGTATACAACCACCCGGCGGTGAAAATCAACCACACCACCTTGACCTCGGCAAAGACCCGGCTGGATTTTTGGGCCATCCTTTGGTGGAGAATCCACAGACGTTTGCGGCCCGCCATGGCGACGGCGACCAGCCCCGCGCCAGCAGCGGCGCACAAGCCAGTCAGGTTGAGGATACTCCCACGGCCGCTGAGATACCCTGTGTACACCTGGGTCAACCGCCCAGCTCCGGTGGGAACCAATGGCACACAGAACAACAGGTAGGCATCCCGGATATTGCGCCCAGAGGCGCCGCTGTCCCGCACATAGGTGTTGTGCTGCAACCGGTTGGCAAGAGCGGCCTCCTGTTCCTCCGCAAGGCCGTCCCTCTGGGCCAGGCCGAAGAGCATCTGCACCTGTTCCCACAGGGTGGGCTGATAGTTGGGGATCGTCACCTGGTAGGTGCCATTTTTTAGCTCGATGAGGATGGCGCTGCCATCCTGGTATTCCTGTAAAAACTGCTGGGGGTTGTAAATGCTGGTATTGCTGCTCACTGCCTGGTAGATGGAGGAGTAGGCGATATACTGGAAGGAGCCGCTGTACTCCTGGTAATCGCTGATGGTGGTGCCGCGGATCTGGATGGTGGGCGGGGCCGGCTGGGTGGAGACCTCCACCTGGCCGAAGCTGTACTCCTGCGCACCATCCGGCACCAGGACTTGGTTGCCCCAGATGGTGTCCAAGGCATTCTGTACATTCGCTTCGATGATGTAAAGGCTGGGGGTGGAGAGGAACCAGTTGCTTAAATACCCCATCCCAGAGATATGCAGGCACCCAAACAGCGAGACGATGAGCAGCGATATTCCCGCCATCCAAGCGACGGCGGGCAAAAATGCGGAACGGCGGCCAGTTTGTTGCGTATTCATGGCGCCATCCTCCTTCTTTGTTTCCAGATGAATGAGGCGGGCAGACACCGGCTATAATTTTTCAATCTTATAGCCGATGCCCCACACCACCTTCAGATATTTGGGGTCCTTGGGGTTGATCTCAATCTTTTCCCGAATGCGGCGGATGTGGACAGCCACTGTGTTTTCCGGCGCGAAGCTGGGCTCGTTCCACACCCGTTCATAAATTTCATCGATGGAGAACACCCGGTTCTGGTTGCGCAGCAAAAGCTCGGTGATCTTCAGTTCAATGGGGGTCAGTTTCACCGGTTCCCCATCCACTGTGACTGTCTTGCTGCGGCAGTCCATCACCAATCCGCCGGAGCGGAGAATCTCCTCATCGGGCTGTTCCTGGGGCAAAGTTCCCAGCTTAACGTACCGGCGCAGCTGGGATTTTACCCGGGCGATCAGCTCCAAGGGATTGAAAGGTTTGGTGATGTAGTCGTCCGCCCCCATGTTGAGGCCGAGGATTTTGTCGGTGTCTTCGCTTTTGGCGGAAAGCAATATGATAGGGATATTGTTCTTCTCCCGCAGGCGCATGGTGGCTTTCATGCCGTCCAGCTTGGGCATCATAATGTCCATGACAATAAGGTGGATGTTCCCCTGTGCAACTGCCTCCAGGGCCTCCAAACCGTCGTAAGCTTTGACGACATGCATCCCCTCGTTCTCCAGATAGATAGCGATGGCCGACACAATCTCCCGGTCGTCATCCACCACCAAAATGTTGTATTTATCCATGCTTTGACACCTCCATTGTGTTCCCGGCGCTTTTTGTTTGCCAATCCCCAGTCCGCTGGGCCATATCACAAAGTCTGCACAAACGGCAAGAATTGCGGTGCGGCTGTTGCCGCAAAGGGCTTCGCCCGGCAAGCAATTCTTCGAATGCCACAGCTTTGCTGTGGCTATTATACCACAAAGTCTTCCCCTGTGGACGCCCTGCGTTTATTGTGTCACCGAAAGGATTGGCTTCGGGGAACCCAAAGGGCCCTACAGCATCAGTATAAAAATTCCTTCTTACAAACCAAAGGGTTTCTTTCTTACAATATTCTTAACCCGTCCAAAAAAGCCCACAGTAAAAGAGGGAAGAAGGTGGGCCTTCTTCCCTTTCCCGCCGAAAAGCCCAGCGGGAGCCGGCATTCCCCGGTCAACGTTGGATGGATTTGCTGTTGGCCTCCCGGAATTCCTCCGCCAGTATTTCCAGAGCCTTCTCCTGGGAAGGGGTTAGGCCTTCAATCACCAAAACCCGTTTCCGGTCGTTTTTTACCCCTAAAAGGTAATCCACCGATACGCCGTAAATGTCGGCCAAGCGAACCAGGGTGTCTGCGGGAGGAGTTTGAGTGTTGTTTTCATAATTGCTGATACTGGAACGGGTCAATCCCAGCCAGTCGGCCAATTGCTGCTGTGACAGGCGCTTTTTCTCCCGAAGTTCCCGCAGCCGGAGACCGAAATCAAAGATTTCCATAGAATTCCTCCTTTACAGAAAAATTGTATGGAAATGGAGTCGAGCTATACTGTCGCATTCTGTAAATAAAGAAAATTTAAATGTCAGAATAGGATGTAATTACTGGCAATTGTCTTGTTTTTCTTCGTTTTTTCACAGAATTGTTTCCTTGCCTGGCATATTGTTCTTCTCCTTCCGTGGAGCTGGCTGAAACTACCGACAGGAAAAGGCGGTTTTCCCTTATAAAACCCGGTCAGAATAACAAAAGCCCCGCCTCTCACCGGAGGGGGGCTTCTGGAACGCCCTACTTACAGCAGGATGTCCGCCAAGTTGGCTTTGGGGTCGATCTTGCCCTCGATCAGCGGCCGTTTGCTGGTCAACAGGGTGGTGACACCGGGGCCGTGGCCCATGATGCGGCAGTCGCTGTGGACTACCACACCGATGGTGCAGGCGCCGCTGAGGTAGTTGCGTCCGTGGGTGTTGTCGCAGTCCTCCAGGAGAACGATATCCCCCAGCCGCAGATCCCGCAGGCCATATTCCGCCACCGTGGCATCGTCAAACAAGCAGATGTCGTAATCGCCTTTGTTGGTGGTGTTGGAGCCAAGGCCGGAACCCATGATCTTGGCGGGCACCTTTTTGGCCACCGGGACGATCAGTTTGCCGCTCTTTTCCTCAATGTTCAGCTTGTCCAGCAGGTCAGGGTCCAGGTTTTTCACGGTGATTTCGGGGTAATCCAGCAGTTTGAGGCCCTGTCCATAGGCTTTGACATTGACTTTGTCCCCGATGTTGAGGGTGTCCAGGATAGCGGGGTCAAAGTACATAATGACGTGTTCGATGCCGCCGTGGGTGCCGGTGACAAAACCTTTGGCCCCCTTGCCATCGCCGGTGATGATGGTCGCCTCATTGCCGATGCAGGACAGGTAGTTGTAAGCGTTGTTCTTCATCTCATCGTAGTTTTTGGTGGAGACACCGGGCTCCACATGGTCGCACTCAAACCCGCAGGCCGGGTCGCCGATCTTGACGTTGTAAGTGATGCCGCCGGTTCCGGGCAGAACAAAGATCCGGCCCTCGGAATCCAGTTTTCCGGGGTTGCTGTAGATGGGGGCGCTGATCTCCCCCTGGACGGAGATTTTTACCACTTGGTCGCGGTTGGTTCTAAGCATGGGGGTGTCCTCCTACAATTCAATTTCTCTATGGTGGCAAGGGCCGGTTGCAGCCCTTGTGAGAGATGCCCTGCAAGCAATTCTTCGAATGGCACAGCTTGGCTGTGACTATCCCAACGGAAAGTCTGCACAGATGGCACAGCTTTGCTGTGACTATGGTACCATACTCCCCCTGCAAAAACAAGGCGAGGCGATTCTTCCCCTTCAAAAATGTTGGATTTGCCATGCCTTCCCCCCTTGAAACCACACAGAACTTTGCTACAATAGGGGTATATGCCCTATCTGAAAAGAAAAGAGGAACACCACATATGACAACCAATGAGAAACTATCTCTTTTGCGCGTGCACATGAAAGAAGCTGGGGTACAAGCCTACCTGATCCCCTCTTCCGACCCCCACATCAGCGAATATCTCCCCGACCATTGGCGAGCCCGGGCCTGGCTCTCCGGGTTTGACGGTTCCGCCGGCACCCTGGTGGTCACCGAGACGGAAAGCGGCCTGTGGACCGACGGCCGGTACTTCATCCAAGCCCAGCGGCAGATGGAGGGCAGTGAAATTGTCCTCTACCGCATGGGGGAGAAAGGGGTCCCCACTGTGCAGGAATTCCTGCTCTCCCGCCTGAAAGCCGGAGAGACCTTGGGCCTGGACGGCATGGTCACCGCCACCAGCATCGTGCTGGATATGGAGGCTCAGTTTGTGGAGCGGGAGATCGGCATCCGGGCAGTGGACCTAATCGCCCCCATCTGGGAAGGCCGTCCCGCCATCCCCCAAAGCCCTGTCTATCTGCTGGAGGAGAAATACGCCGGCCTTTCCGCCGCCGAGAAGATCGCCCAGGTCCGCGCCTGTCTCCGGGAGAACGGCGCCGGCGCCATGGTGGTCACCCGGCTGGACAGCGTGGCCTGGCTCCTCAACCTGCGGGCCTCTGACGTGGCGTACAATACCTCCTTTGTGGCCTATGCCCTCCTGACCCAGGAGGAAGCGGCTGTCTATGTCAACTCCAGCCGCATCTCCCCGGAGGCCCTCGCCTACCTGGAGAAAAACGGGGTAGCCATCCGCCCCTATGAGGGGATTTTGGAGGGTGTCGCCGCCATCTCCAAGCCCACCGTCATGCTGGTCAGCGTGGAAGATGTCAACTACCGGCTGTACCTTGCCATGGAGGAAAACCCCAACCTGACCATTTTGGAAGGGGAGGAGCCCGCCTTCTGCCTGAAGGCCGTCAAAAACCCCACCGAGATCGCCAACACCAAAAACGCCCACATCAAGGAGGGCGTGGCTATGGCCCGGCTTCAGATGTGGCTGGAAAAAGCCTTGGCCGCCGGGGAGACCATCTCCGAGGTGGATGTGGGCGAAAAGCTCGTGGAGTTCCGCCGCCAGCAGGAGGGTTACCTGGAGGACAGCTTTGCGGTGATCGCGGCCTACGGCCCCAACGCCGCCATGATGCACTACCATCCCACAAAGGAGAACCACGCGGTGCTGCAAAAGAAGGGCTTCCTCCTCTTGGACACCGGGGCCCAGTACATCGACGGAACCACCGACACCACCCGCACCTACGCCCTGGGCGAACTGACCGACGAGGAGCGCCGGTATTACACCTATGTCCTCAAATCCAACATCGCCATGGCCCGCACCGTCTTTATGGAGGGCTGTTCCGGGGCCAACCTGGACATCATGGCCCGGAACCAGGTGTGGCGCTACGGCATCGACTACCGCTGCGGCACCGGCCACGGCGTCGGGTTTGTAGGCCCCATCCACGAAGGCCCTCAGAGCATGCGGATGACCAACCACGTTCCCTTCCAGCCCGGCATGACCATCACCGACGAACCCGGCATTTATGAGGAGGGCATTGTGGGTATCCGCACCGAAAACGAGCTTTTGGTGGTGGAGCATATGGAGACCAAATACGGCCGGTTCTTCGCCTTCCAGCCCATCACCTACCTGCCCATCGACACTACACCGGTGGTGCTGGAGTTGATGAACGAGGAGGAACTGGGCTGGCTCAACGACTACCATCAGATGGTCTATGACACCTTGAGCCCCCGCATGGACGACCGGGAGAAAGCCTGGCTCAAAGAAAAAACAAAACCATTGGAGAAGTAAACCTGCATGAATATCTTCATCGGCATCCTGCTGATCTTCGCCCTCCTGGGCCTATTTGATAAACTCTTTGGGGGGAAACTGGGCCTGGCCGCCGAATTCGATTCCGGCCTGGAGTCGATGGCCTCCCTGGCCCTTTCCATCGTGGGGGTCTACTGCATCGGGGTCACCGCGGTCAAAAGCAACCCGGAGGCCATCGCCGCCTTTGCCGCCCACCTGCCCTTTGACGCCTCCATCCTCATCGGCAGCCTGCTGGCCCCAGACATGGGTGGCTATGCCATCGCCAAGGAGATGGCCGCTACCCCCGCCCTGGGGATTTTCTCCGGGGTAATGGTGGCTTCCAGCCTGGGCGCCACCATCTCCTTCACCCTGCCGGTGGCCCTGACCACCATCCGCAAGGAGGACACTGCCCCCTTTATGCAGGGCATCGTCTGGGGGATCGTCACCATTCCCGCCGGGGTGGTGGCGGGTGCGCTGCTCACCGGCCTGCCCATGGGGGATCTTATCCGCAACCTTCTGCCCATCCTCCTTCTGTGCGCCGGCATCTGCCTTTGCCTCCTCAAGGCCAAGGACGTCACCATCCGGGTGCTGTCCGCCTTGGGCAACCTGGTGCGGATTGCCAGCCTCCTCCTCTTTGCCCTGGTGATGCTGGGGGTGTTTCTTCCCTCTTATCAGATAGTTTCCGACGATCTGTTCTTCGAATCCCTCACCATCGTCATCAAAATCGCGGTGGTGGTGGCTGGGTCGATGGTGGCCGCTTCCCTCATCCTGCGGTATTTCTACAACGCCATCGCCCGCATCGCCGACCGGCTGGGCATCAACGCCTATTCGGTGGTGGGGCTGATCGCCAGCCTGGCCACCTGTATCTCCATGATCCCCATGCTGGATAAGATGGACCAGCGGGGCAAGGTGATGAATGCTGCCTTTGCAGTCAGCGGGGCCTTTGTTCTGGGGGGACAATTGGCCTTTATGGCCAGTGTAGAACCCTCCTCGGTGGTCTCTGCCTACATGGCGGCCAAGTTGACCGGGGGCATCTGTGCGGTGGTTGCCGCCATGGCCTTCACCCCCAAATCCAGCGCCCTTCCTCAACAATAATAAAAAAGCCGCCTTCCCCACATCTGGGGAGGGCGGCTTCTCTTATTGGGGAACCCCAAGATTTTTTCCTTTTCCCGCCCAAAGCGCCAGACAACCGCATAAACCCTTTTCCCAGTGCATACTCATGTGTTAAACACTAGACACGGGGAGGGAACTGGGTTGAAAGGGTTGCCCGAGGAGCGTGCCATTACGCTGGGAAACTATATTATCGAACACGATGCCACCGTGCGGCAGGCCGCGAAGGAATTCAATATCAGCAAATCAACGGTACATACGGAAGTGATAAATTAGAACGGTTAATATGGGCGATAGAGTAAGAAGCCCATGTAGGCAAATAGGCGGCATAGATCAGTACCGGGAACGGGCTGGCCTATGCTGCTTATTTTGCATTTTGAAGGAAGTGTGACCACACACTCCGACAAAATAGGGTTTCCAAAGGGTACCCCTTTGGCACACGACTTTGCTTGCAAAGTGTAGTGTGTTATACCTGCTGTCACGGCTGATGGGTAAAGTGAGGGTTTCGCCAGATGGAAACGCTCACTTTGCCCGGCAGGAAAACGGACAGGTTTTTGAGAATGGGAATGAGCAAAACACTGGACGGTTTCGAGAGGGACAGTAGGGATATGAGGATTGCTTTGTTAGATAATCACGAAGTGATAAGTTGATATTTTCGGGTAAGAAACTTATCAATTTGATTTCGTTTTCCGTCTTTTGCCAGTGTTAACATATATATAACATCTGCATCATCAAGGCACAGAATAACTCCACGACCATCTTTTGCAGTATCCTTACAGCGTTCATAAAACAAATCTTTTTGAGAGAATTGACGAGAGAGTATTACTCCAAACCACCCCCGCAAATTTGAAAATCTTCCTGCCATCTGATCCAACTCTGGATTTTTAATGTCATTTGAATAGTTTTTACATTCAATCATAATTGTTGATGCCGCTATTGTTGGGGATGTTCGTAGTATATGCCAAAATCCTTCTGTTGCAGCGTTATGAAATGTAATATCAATCCTTTTTCTTCCATCATGAATTTCATGTTCTTTTTGAGGATACATCAAGTGTGGGAAAAATAGGAATTCAAGGATTCCGATGGAAAGACTATGGAAAGTAGAAGCCAACTCCCCTCCTGGTTTAATAGTTTGCAATTGTTCAATTAGTCTTTGCGCTATAAACGCTTCATCAATCTCATTAATGTCTGTAATTTTAAGAGCTTCCTTGCCCTTTCTGCTTTTGTAATTACTAATAACATCAGGGTGTTTATTGCAAAAATCATATATAAATTCTTTTGACATTTTATATTCGTTTGACTCTTTTAATGACTTTTTTGTTACACGCCTTTTTCCGTTTTTTAGAACTTCAACGAGAGATGACATTGCTGCTATATGTTCAGCTTGGATATATTCAAGAATTTCATGATTATATAATTCTTGAGATGATAAGGAGGGCTTAAAAACCACGGCGTATTTTGGAACAAGTATAATTTTTTTGCCATTGGCAACTGGTAAATTTGTATAGCTACCATTCCACCATCTTTTTTCGGTGGGATTCCATAGTTTTCCACTCGGGACATTTTGCATAGGAATATTATGAAGATTACATTGTGCTTGTGTATATTCAATAAGTTGTCTTCGAATTATGTTCGTAGTAATATCAGAGATCTTATCAAACCCTATACCTGGAATCATTAGCTCGCAGTCGGATAAGTCTTTTAAATGGCCTGTTTTTACAGCTTTGCTCGTTTTCAATTTCTCATACAAATCACTTGCTTGCTTTCCGCTTACGCCTTTACCCGAAACGGAAAGTCGGCTAACGCCTAAATGCGTTTCTTTCGGTTCCGCTAACTGGTCTAAGAGCCTTTTGGCATATGTGATTTCTTTATTTTTAATGGCAATAACAACTGTATTAAAAAAATCAACAATTAGATTATTGCATTCTACAGACCATGCATCATTACGAATCTTGAATACATATGGGTCGATGTAAAGAGACTTATCATCGTCAATAAAAACATCGACAAAATCTAATTCAGCTTGTTGCTTGTTTAGATTAAAATATTCTGAAAAAAGAGTTTTTTTCATTTTACACCTCCATTGTATCCATCGCTATTTTTTAGGATTTGGTTGCCTAACTAATGTAAAATCGTATCTGAATACTTTACATATTCAAATTAATTTCCTGAATTAAATTCCACAAGTTTCTCCCAATCAATACTACCATCCTCAAAGCAGAACTCTTGGGTAAACTCACGAACAAGCCGATTTGAAGCTTTTTGATAGGAAGCATCGAATTCTTCTACATATTTCTCTGGAAGCTTATCCATGAAACGGATTAGCTTTATGTAGAATTCTTCATCTCCGGTCAACTCCGTCCAGAAATCCTTACCTGCCAATTCCATGTAGAATTTTGGAAGCCCACGGCTGGAAGTTTTCTTCTTTCCGTAGCCATAGCCTACAATCGGGACAAAGCGTTTCTTTGCCTGCTGTGCCAGCTTACTTGCTGCCATAAAGTTCTGCTCCTGTTTCTTGCGGCTGTCCGCATTGAAAACGCTTGTGCCAGATTTTACAGCAATAGCATAGATAGTGTTGTCCCGCTCTACCATAATGTCAACGCCTTCTGCCAATGCCTTTTGTCCTTGTGCAGCAGCAGTAGCAATAGGTTCAAAGAAAACATTTCCAAATATTGTTTCCTCGGACGAGGATACAAAGGCAGCAAGGATTGCATCAATAATCTGTGCGGCCCCATTCATAGCCTTCGCCCGAAACAGGTACGGGTTCTTGCGCTTCATAACCTTTTTGATGTTGAGCTTGTCAATATTGCTGATTAAGTTAGTGTAAAAATTATCCAATGCAGTCGCAATTGCTTCTACAATAGCTTCTTCATTGTAATTACTATTTATTGGCATAACAGCTTCCTCCTATTTCGATAGCTTGTTTCAGCTTTTGATGGATGTCTGTCCCTCTGAATCGTTTTGTGCGGATTTCAGCAGATTGATCCGCAACAGAGAGTACGGCATTTCCCAATGCTAATGCCAACCCAACCGGTACAGCGTTGCCAATCTGCCTATATTTTGCAACACTTGTCCCCATGAAATGCCAATCATCAGGAAACTGCTGAATACGGGCATATTCCCTGATACTTAAAGGTCGATCTTGGGTCGGATGGCACATCATAGTTGCTTTTTGTACCGGGGAAGTCACTAAAGTTGGTGAAGGTTGGCTATAAGATAATCTCCGATAAAATCCAACTTTTCCACCGCCAGAGCCATAGGCACCACCCATAGCTTCTTTCCGAATATCTTCCGGTAGATCACGCCAATTTCCACCCTCTGGGACAAGGCGGAGATATGCAAGACGGTCTTTACTAAAGGCAGCACATTCCCCACAATTATTTTCCAAATCCCGTATAGTATCGTTCAAGGTACGCCAGCGATATTGCGAGTCTTGGTGCATCTGGAAGTGTGTTGGGAATGGTAAGAAAATATTTTCATTGTCCCGGCTTCCAATCAACACAAACCGTTCCCGGAATTGAGGTACGCCATAATTGACAGCATCCAAAATCCCATACACCGTTTTATATCCTAATTTATCAAATTCAGAGAGGATAACATCTAATACAGTTCCTAAATGTTGCTCAGGGTCATTTTTGTCACGCTCCGCAAGGGGCATATGCTTTAATGGGGCAGACATAATCCCCTTTACATTTTCCATAATAAAAAAACGGGGACGGATATAGTCAATCATACGGATAAAATCCATAAATAAACTGCCTCGTGGATCGTTAATCCCCAGCCTCTTACCGGCAGTAGAAAACGGCTGACAGGGCGGGCCACCACAAATCAGGAAAGGTTCTCCCTGTGCTAATCCAGTCTGTTCCAACAAAGCTGCTTCATTGATTTCACGGATATCACCGCCCAGAACCTTATGTCCATTTGCACGCATGGTTGCGACACAAGCAGGGTCAAAGTCTTGTCCAATTACGATGTTGAGGCCAGCTTTTGAAAGGCCAATATCCAACCCCATTGCCCCTGAAAACAGGGAAATTACATCCCGATTTGAGGCATTATCTTTAAAGTGCAATAAATTCATGTATATCCTCCCATTAAATCTTTTCTCCATCTGGAAGGACAAAATAGCGTTCAAAAGAACACCCCAATGTTTCTGCCAGATATTCTAAATCAGATATTGTAAAGCTTTCCCGTTTCATTTTTGAATTGAAATTCTGAGGGGTAGTCCCCATACGCCTTGCCAGTTCCGCAACACTGATATTGCAGCGTACACAAAGCACCTTAATCTGTTCTGATATTGTCATAAGGGTACTCCTTTTATTTTATCAATATAACAATTGAAAATATAAAATTATAGTTTTATATCTTCAATATAGTCCCTTGTTCCGTTTATCATAACATCAAATTGGCTCATCTGCAATTCAAAAATCAAATCTTCGACGGCTTGTACACATTCTCCTGTGTGTTTTTGTATCTCTTGCCCCCAAAAATGCATGGGAATCCAATCCATAGCAATTAGCTTGAAATCATTTTCCCGGTCACGGGCCATATTGCGTTCGATTTTTTTGATCCAATATTCCCGGTTATGACCAAGCTTTTGTTTCTTGATCTCCCAATTATAGCCGTGGAAGAACTCGCTGTCGCAAAAGATAGCAATCCTGTATTTTGTTATAGCTATATCGGGCGTACCCGGCAGCTTTTTATAATTTTTCCGATACCGGATGCCTTTGTGCCAGAGTGCTTTCCGTAGTATAACCTCAATACTGGTATCTTTTCCCTTAATATGGCTCATAGCTCGGCTCCGCTGCTCCGGGGTCATTACATCACTCATGGTTCTTCCTCTTTTTGAGCATCGCCTGCTTGTTCTATCATCTTTTTTGCCAGTGCTTGAAACTGCTTGGTGGTTTCCTCGTCCATAGGAAGAAGCTGCCCAATCTGTCCG
>NZ_CABRJC010000003.1:0-164129 GCF_902471145.1 uncultured Merdimmobilis sp. | reverse complement strand
TAAAGGCATGGGACTTTCCATCGCTGCGGTGGTGTCCGGATACCAAAATTTTCAGGAAAACAACATCCGCGGGGTGATTTTCAATCAGATTTCCCCGGGGATGTACCCCTATTACAAAAAGATTGTGGAGGAAAACACCGGCCTGCGGGCCTATGGGTTCCTCCCTCCGGACCCGTCGGTGACCCTGAAAAGCCGCCATCTGGGGCTGGTCACCGCCCACGAAACCCAGGAACTGAAATCCGTTTTGACCTGCCTGGGCAACCTTGGGGCCAGGTACCTGGATTTGGACGGCCTCCTGGAGCTGGCCCAGTCCGCGGGGGAGCTTCCCGCCTGCCCCGAGAGGGAACTCCCCTCCGGCCCCCCAGTGCGGGTCGCCGTGGCCCGGGACCGGGCATTCTCCTTTTATTATGCCGACAACCTGGAACTGCTGGAACGGCTGGGGGCAGAACTTTGCTTCTTCTCCCCTATGAAAGATGAGGAGATCCCCCAAGGCTGTCAAGGGCTCATCCTGGGGGGCGGCTACCCGGAACTCTATGGGGCGGCCCTCTCGGACAACCATCCCATGCGGTCCAGCGTCAAAAGGGCGGTGGAGGCGGGGATGCCTACCATCGCCGAATGCGGGGGGTTCCTCTATCTCCAAGAGAGCCTCACCGGGCCGGATGGCCGGGCATATCCCATGGTAGGAGCGCTGCCGGGCAGGGCCCGCATGACCAAAAAACTGGTCCGGTTTGGATACCTGACTTTGGAGGCCAAGGAGGATTCCCTGCTTTTGGCCGCTGGGGAGCGGATACCCGCCCATGAGTTCCACTATTCCGATAGCGACTGCTGCGGCGACGGGTACCTGGCACAGAAGCCCAGCGGCAAGTGCTGGGAGTGCGGCGTGGTCAACGAGAACCTCTACGCCGGATATCCCCATATCCACTTTGGGGGGAATCCCCAGGCGGCCCACCGCTTTTTAAACCGCTGCCGCAGATTTGGAGGAATGTAACATGACCCTGGAAGAAGCACTTACCCTTTTGCGGGACAAGCGCCCGGATGCCTCTGCTCAGGGGGAGGCCCAGGCCCGGCTGGACGGCATTGCCAAACCGTTGCACAGCCTGGGCCTTTTGGAGGATATGGTGGTGAAGATCGCCGGCATCACCGGGTCAGCGGAGCTGGACCTCTCTAAGAAATGCGTGGTGGTCTTCTGCGCAGACAACGGGGTGGTTGCCGAAGGAGTGACCCAGACCGGCAGCGAGATCACCGCCTTAGTGGCGGAAAACCTGTCCAAAGGGATCACCACTGTCAACCGGATGGCGGCCTGTGCCGGGGCGAAGGTTCTCCCGGTGGACATCGGCGTCGCCCGGGAGGTGAAGGGCCCCCTTTGCCGCAAAATCGCCTTTGGGACCAAAAACCTGGCTGTGGAACCGGCCATGACCCGGCAGCAAACTACCGCAGCCTTGGAAGTTGGCATCCAGCTGGCTGGGGAGCTGAAACAGGAGGGCTTTTCCATCCTTGCAACCGGGGAGATGGGCATCGGCAACACCACCACCAGCAGTGCGGTGCTGGCCGCTTTGCTGCAAATCCCGGCAAGGCAGGTCACCGGTCGGGGGGCAGGGCTCTCCACCCAGGGCTTGGAGCGGAAAATCCAGGTGATTGAGCAAGCCCTCGCCCTCCACAGGCCCGACCCTGGCGACCCGCTGGACGTCCTCTCCAAGGTGGGGGGGCTGGACATCGCCGGGATGGCCGGTCTGTTCCTGGGCGGCGGGGTGTACGGCATCCCGGTGGTGATCGACGGCTTGATCTCCGGGGTGGCGGCCCTCATCGCCCAGCGGCTCGCCCCTGGCATTGAGGCGTATATGCTCCCTTCCCACCAGTCGGCAGAGCCCGCGGGGGAGCTGGTCCTCTCCGCCCTCGGCCTGACAGCGCCTCTGCGGTGTGGCATGTGCCTTGGGGAGGGGACAGGCGCGGTGGCCCTGTTCCCCCTCCTGGACATGGTGGAGGCGGTCTACCGGGAGACCAGTACCTTTGCGGAAATCTCTATGGAGCCCTACCGGCCCCTTGTTTAGGAGGATGTTATGATCGCCCTTGTCACCGGCGGCGCCGCCAGCGGAAAATCGGAATATGCGGAGTCTCTCGCCTGCCGGTGGGGGGACGGTCCCCGCATCTACTTGGCCACCATGGAGGCGCGGGACGGGGAGAGCCTTTCCCGGGTGGACCGGCACCGGCGCGCCCGGGCAGGCAAGGGGTTTTGTACGGTGGAATGCCCCCGGGATTTGGAGAGGCTTTCCATCCCTTCCGGTTCCACTGTACTGTTGGAGTGTCTGACCAACCTACTGGCCAATGAGATGTATCCCCAAGGGGACTTTATCCCCGACCCCACAGGGAAGATCCTAGCGGAGCTGGAACACCTGCTGGAGCGGGCCGCCCACTTGGTGGTGGTTTCCGGGGAGGTGTTTTCCCAGCCGGCGCCGGAGGGGATGGAGGCTTACCTCTTTGCTTTGGGAACCCTCCACCGGGAGCTGGCCCGCCGGGCGGATCTGGTGGTGGAATCGGTCTATGGCATCCCCGTATACGGGAAATGCCCGAAAGGATGGGTGGAATGAAGGCTTTTTGGGAGACTGTCGTGGTGGCGTTTTCCCTCTATTCGGCCCTGCCTATGCCCCAAATCCCTTGGAATCAAGGGAACATGGGTTATGCCATGGCGGCTTTTCCCTTGGTGGGTCTGGTGGTGGGCGGAGCCCAGGTTTTGTGGGCATGCCTCGTCCCCCAGATGGGGTTTAGCACCCCTTGGGTCGCCGCAGCGGTGGCTGCCATCCTGCCGGTGGCAGTGACCGGGGGCATCCATCTGGACGGCTTTTGTGACGTTTCAGATGCCCTTGCCTCCCACGCCAGCCGGGAGAAAAAGCTGGAAATTATGAAGGATTCCCACGCTGGGGCCTTTGCCCTCATTGCGCTGGGGTGTTATTTTGTCCTAACCTTTGCCCTATGGGCGGAGCTGTACGCCGCCCCCTCCCGACAGGCGGAGATCCTAGTGGGTTTGGGGTACCTCCTCTCCCGGGGGATGGCCGCCTGTTCGGTGGTGTCCTTCCCTAAGGCAAAGGACAGCGGCCTTCTGCGCACCTTTTCCGACAGCGCCCAAAAACGAGGGGTATTCCTGTGGGGGATCTCCTGGTCGGCTTTGGCCGCTGTGGGTATGGTTGCCCTCCAGCCGGTGCAGGGGGGGATCGCCCTTTTGCTGGCAGCCCTTTGGTTTTGCTATTATTTCTACAAAAGCCGCCGGGAATTCGGGGGGATCACCGGGGATCTGGCCGGTTGGTTCCTGACGGTGTGCGAACTGCTCATACTGGCAGGGGTTCTCATTGGGGGGAGGATTCTGGGATGATATTGCTGATTGGCGGGGCTTTCCAGGGGAAAACCGCCCTCGCCTTAGAAAAACTGAACGGTTCTCCCACGTGGATTCTGGGGGAGGAAACCGCTTGGCAGGGGGAAGGGCAGATTGTCTCCCACCTGGAGCGGTTCATCCGCCGGGAGATGGAGGCGGGCCGGGACCCGAAAGAGGAGGTGAAGGCCCTCTTAGAGCGGTCCGATCCCCGGGTTGTCATCGCCGATGAAATCGGCTGCGGCCTGGTCCCCATCGACCCTTTTGAACGGGCTTGGCGGGAGGAAACCGGACGGATCCTCTGCGCCCTGGCCCGGGAGGCGGAGGCGGTGGTGCGGGTACACTGCGGGTTCCCCCAGGCCATCAAGGGGGAGTGGCGATGAAGGTTCTCCTGCTGCGCCACGGCGAGACCCCGGGCAATCGGCGGCGGGCCTACATCGGTTCCACCGATGAGCCCCTCTCTCCCCAAGGGCGGGAACAGGCCCAGGCTGTGGCCGTCCCGCCGGTGGAACGGGTCTATGGAAGCCCCATGCTCCGCTGCCGCCAAACAGCAGAGATTTTGTTCCCCGGGGCGGAGTATCACCCGGTTCCCGATTTGCGGGAATGTGATTTTGGAGCTTTTGAGGGCAAGTCCTATGAAGAGTTGAAGGACGACCCTGCTTACCGAAGTTGGATTGATTCCGGCGGGGAAGGGGAGATCCCAGAGGGGGAATCCGCCCCAGCATTCCGCCGCCGCTGCACAGAAGCCTTTGCCTCCCTTGTGGAGGACGCAGCCGGAAGGGGCCTTTCCTCCTGCGCTGTGGTCTGCCACGGGGGGAGTATCATGGCAATTCTCGCCCACTACAGCGGCGAGGGGGATTTTTACCGCTGGCAGGTGAAAAACGCCGCCGGCTATTTCATTCTATGGGAGGAAAGCGCCTGGCGGGAGGAAAAGCGGGTCAAGGTTTTGGGCCCCTTCCCACCGGCGCCAAAGTAACCGATGTTGTATCACACGGCTGCCTTAGCGGCGGGCTTTTTATTGGATCAGATTTTGGGAGATCCCCGCTGGATGCCCCATCCGGTGCGGGCCATGGGGTGGTGTATCCAGCGGGGGGAGGCCCTTCTGCGCCGGGCGTTCCCCCAAACGCCTGGGGGAGAGCGGTTGGCTGGGGCGGTTCTCGCCCTCTCGCTGCCAGTGGGAACCTTCTTTCTCGCCGCTGGGGCAATTTGCCTGGCGGGCTGGGTTCACCCCTTGGCCGGATTTTTGCTGGAAGCGTTTTGGTGCAACCAGATCCTGGCTGCCAAGGGCTTGCGGCAGGAGAGCGGCCTGGTGTACGACGCCCTGAAGCGGGGCGACCTGGAGGGGGCCCGCAAAGCGGTGTCAATGATCGTGGGACGGGACACCCAGCACCTGGATGAAACCGGGGTGACCAAGGCAGCGGTGGAGACGGTGGCGGAGAACACCTCCGACGGGGTGGTGGCCCCCCTCCTGTTCGCGGCCATCGGAGGGGCGCCCCTGGGCCTGGCCTACAAGGCGGTCAACACCCTGGACTCGATGATCGGCTATAAAAATGATGCGTACCTCCACTTTGGCCGCTTTGCCGCCCGGCAGGACGACCTGTGGAATTTTTTGCCGGCCCGCATCTCCGGCGTTGCCATGGTGCTGGTTGCTTATCTTTTGGGATTTGATGGGAAAAACGCTGCCAGGATCTTCTGCCGGGACCGGCTTTGCCACAAAAGCCCCAACAGCGCCCACACCGAGGCCGCCTGCGCCGGGGCGCTGGACATCCAGCTGGCTGGAGATGCCTATTACTTCGGGGTGCTTCACCACAAGCCCACCATCGGCGACCCGCTGCGCCCGGTGGAGGCGGAGGACATCCCTCGCGCCGGGCGGCTGATGAACGGGACAGCGGTGCTGATCCTGACGGCAGTGGTGCTGATTCGAATGTGTCTCTATTTCATGTAAAGGGGGATTTTTATGGATCTGACCGCCCACGGCGGGGATATTTACACCTTGGCCAGGGAGCTGGGCCGCGCCCCAGAGGAAATTTTGGATTTTTCCGCCAACACCAACCCTTGGGGCACGCCACCCCAGGTGAAAGAGGCCATCAAGCGGGCGGCGGAGTTCTGCTGCCCTTACCCAGACCCGGCCTGCCGGGCCCTCTGCCAGGCCATCGGGGAAAAAGAAGGGGTTCCGCCGCAGGCTGTCCTCTGCGGGAATGGCGCCGCCGATCTCATCTTCCGGCTGGTTTGGGCTCTTCGGCCCCGTATAGGGCTGGTTTTGGCCCCCACCTTCAGCGAATATGAAAAGGCCCTCCGGTCGGTTGGGGCTGCCGTCCAGTATATTGGCCTTTCCCGGGAGGAGGACTTTGCCTTGGCTGGTTCCAACCTGGAAGTCCCGCTGGATGGGGTGGGGCTGGCATTCCTGTGCAACCCCAACAACCCCACCGGCCAGTGCACAACCCGGCAGGAACTCCGGCCCTTTTTGGAGCGCTGTCGAGGGCTGGGGATCCCCGTCCTGGTGGATGAGTGCTTCCAGGACTTTCTAAAGGACGGAGCAGGCTTCACCTTAGTCCCCTTGTTGGAGGAGTTCCCCAACCTGGTGGTGCTCAAAGCCTTTACCAAGATGTATGGGATGGCTGGAGTCCGGCTGGGGTACTGCCTCTGCTCCGACCCTTCCCTCCTGGATAAGATGGCTGCTGCTGGGCAGCATTGGGGGGTCTCCACCCTGGCCCAGGAGGCGGGTTTGGCCGCCCTCTCATTGGAAGGTTATGCCCAGCGCACCGCTGGCTACGTAGCTGCAGAGCGAGAAATCCTCTGCCAGGGATTGGAAAGACTGGGTTTGCGTGTCGTTCCCTCCCGGGCCAATTACCTGCTGTTTCACAGCCATGTTCCCGACCTGGATAGGAGGCTTCGGCCCCATGGCATCCTGCTGCGCAGCTGTGCCAACTACCGGGGCCTCGGACCCGGTGATTACCGCTCGGCAGTGAAGGACCGGGAAAAGAACGGAGCCCTATTGGCCGCCCTCCAAAAGGTGCTCCTCTAACTGGAAAGAGCATTGGCTACGGGCGGTTTTTCCCTTCGCGTTTGCAGGGGCGCATCCCTGCCAAGTCGAAGGGGAAAACCCGGACGGCGGCAAAATGCCAGGCCCTCCAGTTCCCAAAAGGCGTATGGGGGAGGGGATAAGAACCAAAAGGGGAGCGGGAGATTTTTCCCGTTCCCCAGACGAAAATCGATCGATCCATCAAAGGGGGAGCAGCATGGCAAAATCCATTATGGTGTGCGGCACTATGTCCAGCGCCGGCAAGAGCTTTGTCACCGCAGGGCTGTGCCGGGTGTTCCGGCAGGACGGCCACCGGGCCGCGCCCTTTAAATCCCAGAATATGGCCCTCAATTCCTTTATCACCCAGGAGGGGCTGGAGATGGGCCGCGCCCAGGTGATGCAGGCCCAGGCGGCGGGCATCCGCCCCCGGGTGGAGATGAACCCCATCCTTCTAAAGCCAACAGGCGACCGGATGAGCCAGGTCATTGTAAACGGCGAGGTCTTTGGAACCATGGAGGCGAAAGAGTACTACACCAAAAAACAGGAGCTGATCCCCCATATCCTGGGGGCGTACCGCAAATTGGAGGAGGAGTACGACATCCTGGTCCTGGAAGGGGCGGGCAGCCCGGCGGAGATCAACCTGAAAGAGCAGGACATCGTCAACCTGGGGATGGCCAAGCTCTCCCGCAGCCCGGTGGTGCTGGTGGGGGACATCGACCGGGGCGGGGTTTTCGCCTCCCTGGCCGGCACCCTCCTTCTGCTGGATGCGGAGGAACGCAGCATGGTCAAAGGGATGGTCATCAACAAGTTCCGGGGGGATGTCTCCATCCTGGAGCCCGGCCTCAAGATGCTGGAGGAGATCACCGGGGTGCCGGTGCTGGGGGTTCTCCCCTATGGGGATATCGACCTGGACGACGAGGACAGCCTCTCCGACCGGCTCACTGCAAAGGGGAAAGGTGGGTTGGTGGACATCGCCGTGATCCGCCTGCCCCGCATCTCCAACTTTACCGATTTCAACCCCTTGCAGATGCTCCCCCAGGTGAACCTGCGGTATGTAGCCCGCCGCCAGGAACTGGGGAACCCCGACCTCATTATCCTGCCGGGCACCAAAAACACCATGGCGGACTTGAAGTGGATGCGTCAGAATGGCCTGGAAGCAGCGGTGCTCAAACACGCTGCCCGGGGCGGTGCGGTGCTGGGCATCTGCGGCGGTTATCAGATGCTGGGGAAGGCCCTCCACGACCCCGATGGGGTGGAGGAAGGGGGATCCCTTTCTGGAATGGGGCTCCTGCCGGTCACCACCCGCTTTTTGAACGAGAAGACCCGCACCCAGGTCACCGGGCAGTTCCGGCGGTTGGAAGGGGCCTTTGCAGGGCTGTCCGGCCGGGAGCTGGCAGGGTATGAAATCCATATGGGGGCTACCGAAGGGGACTTCTCGCCGGCGGTGGAGCTCACTTCCCAAACTGGGGAAAGCAAAGGGGACGGCGCCCAGGCAGGCAACGTGCTGGGCTGTTATGTCCACGGCCTGTTTGACCGGGAGGACGTAGCCCAGGGGCTGCTCCAATCCCTTTTGGCGGCCAAGGGCCTAGACCCGGAGGAGGCAAAAGCCTTTGATTTGGACTCCTACCGGGAGGAACAATACGACAAATTGGCCGATTTGGTCCGGCAAAACCTGGATCTGCCATCCATTTACCGAATTATGGAGGAGGGGATTTGATGGAGAATCAACAGGGCCTTGTCCACCTGTACTGCGGCGATGGCAAAGGAAAGACCACAGCGGCCATCGGCCTTGGGGTGCGGGCAGCGGGCCGGGGTCTAAGGGTGTTGCTGTTCCAGTTTCTCAAGGACAGCGGCACCGGAGAGCTGATCCCCCTCCAAAAGCTGGGGGTGCGGGTGCTGCCGGGGGTGGAAAAAGCGGTGTTCACCTTTCGCATGACCGACGCCCAAAAGGCGGAGAGCCGACGGTTTCACGACCATAGGCTGCGGGAGTGCATCGACCTCTGCCAGCGGGGGGAGGTGGACCTCTTGATCTTGGACGAAGCAGTGGGGGCCTACAACAAGGGCCTCCTGGACCGGGAGATGCTCCTAGCCTTTCTGGATAACCGCCCCCAGGGGTTGGAGGTGGTGCTCACCGGCCGGGACCCTGCACCGGAGCTCCTCTCCCGGGCGGATTACATCACCGAGATGAAAAAGATCCGCCATCCCTTTGAACAGGGGATCCCCGCCCGCTTGGGTATTGAAAAATAAGGGGAAGAGGGTGGGCCTTTCTTTGGCCGCCCCCCATAGACATGGATAGAATTGGAAGTTCCACTGCGCAGTGGGACAAGGAGGTTTTGCCATTGAAGATCGAACGCATCCCCCCAGGGGAGATTGAGGCTCGCAGCTTTGCCATCATTGGGGAAGAATTGGGAGGCATCCATCTCGATCCCAGGGAAGAGCCCATTATTAAACGGGTGATCCACACCACGGCGGACTTTGAGTTCGCCCGGACCTTGGCTTTCTCCCCTGGGGCGGTGGAGAAGGGGATAGAGGCCCTGCGGGCCGGGGCCGCGGTTGTCACCGACACCAACATGGCCAAAGCGGGCATCAACAAAGGCAACCTGGGCAAATTGGGCGGGGATGTCTTTTGCTTCATGTCTGACCCCGATGTGGCGTCGGAGGCCAAAAGCCGGGGTGTCACTCGGGCGGAAATCTGTATGGAGCGGGCAGCGGCCCTCCGGCGGCCGGTGATTATCGCGGTGGGCAATGCCCCCACAGCGCTGATCCGCCTTTCGGAACTGATGGAAGAGGGGAGAATTTCCCCCGCATTGGTGGTGGGGGTACCGGTGGGGTTTGTCAATGTGATTCCCGCCAAGGAGCTGATTCTGCAAAGCGCCGTCCCCCACATCGTCATCAAAGGGCGCAAGGGGGGAAGCAATATCGCCGCCGCCATTGTCAACGCATTGATGCTGCAAGCCCTCGCCCAGGGAGAGGAATCCTCCATTTTGTAAGTCGGCTGTCTTTTTGGAGAAAAATGTGGTATACTTATACATAAGGCGTGTAGTTTGGCAAATGTGAGTCCAGTTGCCAACCTGCACGTTTTTCTTTGAGGAACCCCCTGCGAAAAGGAGCAGAAGGGGAGCCATCCTGGAAGCAGAAACGGAAGGACTTCATGGAGGTGTGACCAGTGTTTGCAGTAGGAGATTGGATCATGTATGGGATCAGCGGTGTGTGCCGGGTGGCCAAGATCGGCAAGCCGCAGTTTGCCAGCGGCGATCACAAAAAGCTATACTACACCCTGGTTCCCGAATATGGGACCGAAACGATCTATGCGCCAGTGGATACTACCGTATTTATGCGGCCTATCTTGACCAAAAAAGAGGCGGAGGAGCTTGTCTCCAAAATCCCCGATATTCCAAAAGGCGACTGCAGCGGCCGTAGCATATCGGTGATCAAAGAGCGGTATGAATCTGCCCTCAAAGCCCACCGGTGCGAGGATCTGGTGGGGATGATCAAAAGCATCTACGCCAAAAGCCGGGAAGCGGCCCGATGCGGGCGGAAGATCGGCCAGGTGGACCAGCGCTACATGAAGCGGGCCGAGGATCTTTTGTACGGTGAACTGGCGGTCTCTTTGGGGATTGACCGGGAGGAAGTTGTGCCCTATATTGAAAAGGCGGCAGGCGTCGCCGGCGAATAACCAGTGTTTGCTGCATAAAAAGGACCTTTCCTTTTGGGGAAAGGTCCTTTTCTTTTTGCTTTTAATATTCCGCAGTGCCCACAGTCCGGGGGAAGGGGAGCACATCCCGGATGTTGGATATGCCGGTGATGTACATGATCAGCCGCTCGAAGCCCAGGCCGTAACCGGCGTGCTTAGTGCCGCCGTACCGCCGCAGATCCAAGTACCAGCTGTAGTCCTCTTCTTTGAGGCCCAGCTCCGAAATGCGGCTGGTCAGAACATCCAACCGCTCCTCACGCTGGCTTCCGCCGATGATCTCGCCAATGCCGGGGACCAGAAGGTCCATGGCGGCAACGGTTTTGCCGTCGTCGTTGAGCCGCATGTAGAAGGCTTTGATCTCCTTGGGGTAATCGGTGACAAACAGGGGCTTTTTGAACACCTGCTCGGTGAGGTAACGCTCATGCTCAGTTTGCAGGTCAATGCCCCAGGAGACAGGGTATTCAAACCGGTCGCCGGCCTGCAGCAACAGGTCGATGGCCTCGGTGTAGGTCACATGGCCAAACTCGGAATGGATGATAAAGTGGAGGCGCTCCAGCAGCTCCTTGTCGTAGAAGTCGTTGAAGAACTTCATCTCGTCAGGGCAGGTCTCCAGCACATAAGAAAGGACGTATTTCATCATGGCAGTAGCCAGCTCCATGTTGTCCTTCAGGTCGGCAAAAGCGATTTCCGGCTCAATCATCCAAAACTCGGCGGCATGGCGGGCGGTGTTGGAATTTTCTGCCCGGAAGGTGGGGCCGAAGGTGTAGACCTTGGAGAATGCCATAGCCATAGCCTCCGCTTCCAACTGTCCGGAGACGGTGAGGCTGGTGGCTTTGCCGAAGAAATCCTGGCTGAAATCCACTGAACCGTCGTCGCAAAGGGGCGGATTGACCGGATCCAGGGTGGTCACCCGGAACATCTCGCCGGCGCCTTCGCAGTCGCTGCCGGTGATCAGGGGGGTATGGGCGTAGACAAAGCCGTTTTCGTTGAAAAATTTATGGATGGCAAAGGCAGCGGCCGAGCGGACTCGGAACACAGCGCTGAAGGTGTTGGTGCGGGGGCGCAAATGGGCGATAGAGCGCAGGAACTCTAAGGAGTGGCGTTTCTTTTGCAGGGGGTAATCGGGGGTGGAAGCACCCTCAATGAAAACATCGGTGGCATGAATTTCAAAGGGCTGCTTGGCATCCGGGGTGAGGACGATATCGCCATCCACCACAATCGCCGCGCCCACATTGAGCTTGCTGATCTCTTTAAAATTGTTCAATTTATTCTCCTCAAAGACCACCTGCAAATTCTTGAAGCAGGTGCCGTCGTTGAGTTCGATGAAGCCCAGGGACTTGGACACGCGGATGGTCTTGACCCAGCCGCAGACCGTCACCGGTGCGCTTGTGTAGCTTGCAACGTCACTGAACAATTTTTTCAGTTCTGTTTTGGTCATGGTGATACCTCCAATGATTTTTCTTTGTTTCCATCCTCTTCCCAGTGGGGGAACGGAGGCGGCCGGGCGTCGCCGCAGCCTTTCTAAAGATAAGTGCGCGCTCCCTCCTGCATAAAAAAGAGTGCGCACCAACAATAGCTTGCAGAAAGCTATTGTTTATTATAGTACAAATCCGGATAGGGAACAAGGGAAAAGTGATTTTTTTCAGGGAAAAACAGGCAATCCTCTCCATTTTTTTCCGGCAATGTGACGGATATGAGCTGGTTTGCTGCAAAAAACCGGCGGCACCGGCGGATTCTCTTGATTTTTGCCCCCACAAAGCATACAATGAAGCCAAGCAGACGATTTTGGGAAGGAGAGGGAACACTATGGCATATAAGGTGCTGATCCCCGAGGAAATCGCCCCAGAGGGCAAGGAATACCTCCGGGAAAAAGGGTATGAAATCAAAATGGGCAGCGGCCTCACGGAGGATGACATTGTCCGGGATGTGGCGGACTGCGACGCCATTTTAATCCGAAATCAGCCGCTGACCCGCCGGATTATCGATGCCGCCCCAAAACTGAAGGTGGTGGGCCGCCATGGAGTGGGGGTGGATGCACTGGATATCCCCTACGCCACTGAAAAGGGGATTTGGATCACCAACGCCCCTTTGTCCAACTATAAAGCGGTGGCGGAGCACACCTTGTTTTTGATGCTGGCCTGCGCCAAATACATCCATGTAGTGGACCGGGAATTCCACGCCGGCAACTTTGAAATCCGCAACAGCTTGATGACCATTGAATTGGAGGGCAAAACCCTGGGCCTGTTGGGCCTTGGACGCATCGGCCGCTCGGTTGCGGAGAAGGCCCGGGTGTTTGGGATGAACATCGTCGGCTATGACCCCTATCTCCCCCAGGAGCTGGTGCCTTCCTATGTCAAGCGGCTCTCCACCAAGGAAGAGGTGCTGCGGGAGGCGGACTTTGTCTCGCTGCACATGCCCTCCACCGCCGAGAACCGCCATTTGATCGGGGAAAAGGAACTCTCCCTGATGAAGCCCACCGCCTTTTTGATCAACACCGCTCGGGGCGGCATTGTGGAGGAAGGGGCCCTCACCCAAGCGCTGAAGGCGGGAATCATCGCCGGGTGTGCGCTGGATGTCTTTGAGCAGGAGCCGCCGGACACCACTGCTGAGCTTTTCCAGCTGGAAAACGCCATCCTCACCCCCCACAACGCGGCCCACACCTGGGAGTCCACCGCCCGCATGGGCCTGCACGCTGCCCAGGGCATCCATGAGGTGCTTTCGGGGCAAGAGCCCACCTGGCCGGTGAACCATCCCCAAAAATAGTTTTTTAAAGGCTCGTTCTTTCGCGGAACGGGCCTTTCTTCGGATTTTCTAGAAATTTATCGGCCCTATTTGCAGGTTTTAAAATATTATCCTGCATATTGCAATTTGACTGGAGAGCCAGTATAATGGAACAAAGACAAAGAAACACCACGGTTAGGAGGAACACTATGACCTATCAAGAATGTTCCAAAGAGGAGCTTGCTTCCCTTTTGGAAGAGACCAAAGCCGCCTATGAAGCCTTAAAAGCCAAGGGGATGAAATTGGATATGTCCCGGGGCAAACCCAGCGAGGAACAGCTCAATTTCTCCAATGGGATGTTTGACCTGTTCACCAGCTCCACTGATTTTAGAGATGAAAACGGGGTAGATGTGCGCAACTACGGCAACCTGGACGCCATGCCCGAGGCCAATCGTCTGTTCGCCGCGCTCCTTGGCGTCGGGGAGGATGAGGTCATTGTGGGGGGGAGCTCCAGCCTGACCCTGATGCACGACGCCATCTCCCGGGCGGTGACCAACGGGGTTTTAGGCGGCCGGCCCTGGGGCGAGTGCAAAGACCGCAAATGGCTCTGCCCTGTGCCTGGCTATGACCGCCATTTTGATATCACCGAGTTTTTTGGCTTTGAGATGATCAACATTGAGATGGATGAAAACGGCCCGGACATCGCCAAGATCGAGGAATTGGTCTGTGCCGACCCCTCCATCAAAGGCATTTGGTGTGTTCCCCAGTACTCCAACCCGGGCGGGGTCACCTATTCCGACGAGGTGGTCCGGCGGTTGGCAGCCTTAAAGCCCGCCGCTCCGGATTTCCGCATCTTTTGGGACAACGCCTACTGCGTCCACGACATCTACCCTGAACAGAAGGAACGGGTGTTGGACATCCTAAGTGAGTGCAAAAAAGCTGGAAATCCCAATATGGTTTATCTGTTTGGCTCCACATCCAAGATCACCTTCCCGGGCAGCGGTGTGGGGGCCATGGGTGCCTCTGCTGAAAATATCCGGTTTATCAAATCCCAGATGACCGTCCCGGTGATCAGCTGGAACAAGGTCAACATGCTGATGCATGTCCGCTTTTTTAAGGATAAAGCGGGAATTGATGCCCACATGCTGCGCCACGCGGCCAGTGTCCGCCCCAAGTTTGAGGCAGTGGAAAACACATTAACACGAGAGCTGGAAGGCAAGGGGATCGCCCAGTGGAGCCACCCCAAAGGGGGCTATTTTGTCTCGGTCGACCTGATGGACGGCTGTGCCAAACGGACCTATACCCTCTGCAAGGAGGCGGGTGTCGCCCTGACCGACGTGGGGGCCACCTACCCCTATTTCAATGACCCGCGGGACCGCAATCTGCGCCTGGCTCCCACCTATCCCACCTTGGAAAATTTGCAGGCGGCTTTGGATATTTTCTGCGTGGCGGCCCGTCTTGCCTGCTTGGAAAAATTGATGGCCCAGTAAGAAGTTTTCCACATTTTTTTCACAACCTAGATTCCACAGCTAGCGTCTGGGTGGCTTTGGCCACACAGGCGCTTTTTCCAAGTAAAAATCAGTATTTTTTGTTACTTACATGAAATATTTGGAAAATGTACAAAGAATGAAATTGACTTTTGTTTCCAATTGACATATAATAGCCCCATGAATGCCGGTGGAAAAGCAGGTAGCAGACGGTTGGGAACCTTGCCTCCATCGGGAATGGAACAAGGGGGGATCGCCAGTGAAGCGGGGCAAGCGCGCAGTATTCTTTGTGGTGTTGTTGTGCATCGCCGTGTTGGGTTATGCGTCGTTTTTGGGCGTCAGCAACACCTATGGCGATCTGACCCGAGTTTATGTCAAAGGGGCCGGCGACATCCAGCTGGGGATGGATCTGCGCGGTGGCGTGGAGGTGGTATTCGGTCCGCCGGAAGGGGTGGATGCCACAGAAGCGGAACTGCGCTTGGCGCAGGCCATATTGGAACGTCGGCTGCTGTCCCAGGACATCACGGATGGTGAAGTATACACCGATTTTGACCAGGCCAGAATCCTTGTCCGCTACCCGGCGGATGTGATGGAGGGTATGGAGGAAGACCTTTCATCCACAGTGGCGGAATTGGGGGAGACCGCCCAGCTGACCTTGCGGGAGGGTTCGCAGCGGGATGAAAACAACCGCCCTTCCGGCGTCACCAAAGAGACGGTGATTTTGACCAGCAAGGATGTGGTGAGCGCTTCGGTGGAGCCTTCCCAAAAGGACGTGGGGCAGTATGTGGTTCTCTTAGATTTGACCGAGGAAGGCGCCGCCAAATTTAACGAGGCGTCGGAACGGCTCTCCGGGACCGACACCACCATTTCCATCTGGCTGGATGACACGATGATTTCCGCTCCTTCTGCGGACACTCGGACGTTGGGCGGCAAGCCTGCCATCACCGGCCGGTTCACCCAGGAGAGCGCTACCCGCCTGGCGGATAAGATCAACCTCGGGCCTATGCCCTTCCGGATGCGGGTAGTCAGTTACGGCCCCATCGCTCCGGCGCTGGGGGAGGGGGCCAGGGGAATTCTTGCCAAGTGCGGCATCCTTGCCTTTGGGCTTACCGCGGCGCTGTTGGTGTTCCGCTGCCGGCTCCCCGGAGTTGTGGCCATGATCGCCCTATTCGGACAAGCAGCCCTGCTGGTGGCAGCAGTCACTGGATTTATTCCCCAATTTCCGGCCACGACCCTGTCCCTCCCCAGCATTGCCGCCATGTTGTTGGCTCTTTGGTTTGGCATTGACACCAACGTCCACGTGGCCGAGGGGATTAAAGAAGGCTTGCGAGACGGTAAAAATTTAGATGCAGCTGTGGACTTCGGGTTCCGGCAGGCATTCCCTTCCCTCTGGAATGGGTGTCTGCTCACCGCTTTGATTGCCTTTTTGCTGCTGGCGGCGTTCAGCCCGGAAAGCAGCCTGCTGGCCCGGCTCCCCTTCCTGGATTGGTTGGGCACGGCTTCCTCGACAGGGATTTCTTCTTTTGGCTTTGTGCTGTTGGCGGGGGCTCTTTCCAACCTGGCTATGAACGGATTTGCTTCCCGCCTGATGCTGAAATCCCTCTGCCGGATGAAGTCCCTGCGGGATCCGTCCCTGTACGGAGGTGGGAGAAGATGATGAATTTTGCAGCCGACCGCAAACGCTTCCTGGCGGTATCCGCCGTGCTTTTGCTTATTGCCCTGGCCGCCATCGCCTTGCTGGGGGTGCGCCGCGACCTCCCTTACCAAGATGGGTTTGTCCTCACTTACACTTACCAAGGGGAGCTGGACAGCCGTCCCTTCCAGGAAGCGGTGGAGACGGTGGTGGGCAGACGGGTGACCGTCCAGGCGAAAACCGATTGGGCGGCGGGGCTATCCAGCTATGAGGTCTCCTTCCCTGGGGACGTGGCGCTTACAACCCAGGAGCAGATGGGGCTCACCGCCACCTTGGCCAGCACCTTCCCCGACAACGAAATTGCACTTGATTCCGCCCTTGTGCTGAAAGCTGCAGTGGGCTGGGATTTTTGGTTGAAATGCCTCCTCTGCATGGGGGTGGCCGCCGCAGTGACTGTCCTGTTTTTCTCCCTTCGTTTTCCCTCTATCGGCGGCTGGCAGGCTGGGATTCTGACAGTTGCCGCCTTTGCCCATAACCTGCTGCTGGCAGCGGGAGGATATGCCCTGTTTCGTATCCCTTTTGGTGGACAGTTCTTCGCGGTAGCCCTGGTAATCCTGTTTTTCACCTTGTACAGCGCCGCCGGGCTCTTTGGCCACATCCGGGACAACCGGAGGCTCTTGGGGAAAAAAGTCTCCCCGGCTGAGCTTGTCAACCAGAGCATTGTGCAGTACCTGCCCCGGCTGCTGACGGTTTTGGCCTGTGCTGCTATGATGTTGGCCGCCCTTTCAGTGATGGCGCTTCTGGGGCAAGCAGACGCTATCCTGAGCTTTACCTTCCCATTGTTGGTCGGGATTCTTTCCTGCGGCTATGGGGCAATCTGCTTAGCCGGTCCCCTTTGGGCTGGGTGGCAGGGGGAAAAAAACTCTGAAAAACAAGGGTAAAATGCAAAAAAGGAACACCAACTTGGTGTTCCTTTTCTCATGTACAGGGCTGGATTAGCGCTCCCTGTCCTTTTCCTGCACCAAGGCTAGGTCGCAGATCAGCCCGGCCGCCACTCCAGCGGCAAAGGACGCAGGCGCGGCTTCCAAGCAAGCGCGGCGCAGGGCGAGCATTCCAAGATAGCTCTGGGCGTGGGGAGCCAGGAACAACGCGAACTGGGCGCAGATAAAATAGGCAATCATCATGGCAAAGCCCGCTTCGATTACCCCCAGCCCAAAGGGGTGAATTTGGCAGAGCTGCCGGTAAAACTGTTTCATGGGTGCACTCCCTTTCCTGGAATGATGGTACCACGAATGGGGGAGAGGGTGCAACGGCAACTTTTTTCCAGCATGGTGGGGGTCCAGTGGGGTTCATCCGCGATGGAACGAGAAGGGGATTGTCCGCTTGGGCAATAGGAGAAAGACAAAAAATACTTTTGTTGTTCTCCACCAAGAAGAAGCGAAAAATTCTGCACAAAATCGAGAGAAAACAGAAAAAACAAGAGTAATTCTCCTCAAAAAAACCTTTGCCTAAGACAAAGGTTTACACAAAGTTTTGTCGAGGCGTGTCGACATCTTTTTGTACCCACGACCTTGAAAAAATTGGCAGATTATGTATATAATGGTACTGCTGTCAAAAAACAGTTTGGGGAGGTAAGAGCACATGGGCCTACAAGCCGGTCCAAGCATACGCTACAGCGCGTTGTGTGAGGAAGTGGAATTGGATGCGATTGGAATACGCCGGACATTTGCAATATGCGGCCATGATAATGGCGGATTTGAAGTGTTTCGCTTGGGGAATGTGACGGTGAATAGCGATTTTGCCACCTGGATAGCAGAACTGCTCACAGCCAACCAAGCTTCGGCAATACATGCAAGAGACATAATCGAAGATTTGGTGGCGGAGTACGACCCAGAATTGCCAGAGAATGACAGCACTCTTGGCAATTTATGCAGAGACTAACCCTGCACATGCAAAAATGCGGCCTTTTGCCGCGGTGGGAACAACCTAAAATCACGGCCAGAATGACCTAGTCGACGGATTCTGAATCTGCGCAGAGCGGAACTTGCACCTTTTGGTACCAAAGGATGTAAAACAAACCGCAGAGACAGCCTCATCCAATTTATTTTGGCAATATGCTGAAAATTCTTGTGTTATATGGGCACTTTATGCTATACTTGTCCTGAAAGTATCTCTCGGATTTTTCTAGAATTCCAAGCGGAAACTGCGGCGTTTCCGGGAAAAATCCCCCTTTTTGTGAAAGAGACCTGTTTGTCGAATTTTGCATAATTATGGGCAGTTTTGTATTCTTTCAAGGACTGACAAGAACGTTTTAGAACGACACGATCTGCCGGGGGACTGCTGTACACCAACTGTACTGTAGCAGATTTGACAGAGTGCTTGCGGCATCGTGTGATTGGAGTGAGCTAGAGTGAAGTGCCCGTATTGCGGTTACCAAGAAAGCAAAGTAGTTGATTCCCGCCCCACCGACGAAGGGGAGCGCATCCGCCGCAGGAGAGAATGCCTTTCCTGCGGCAAACGGTTTACCACCTATGAGGTGATTGAAACCACGCCGTTGATGGTGATCAAAAAAGACAATTCCAGGGAGCCGTTTGACCGGAACAAACTGTTGTCTGGCATGCTGCGCGCTTGTGAGAAGCGCCCAGTCTCCCTAAACCAGTTGGAGCAGGCTATTGACGAGATTGAACAATCCTGCCAAAACAGTTTGGTGCGGGAAGTCTCCTCCCAAAAATTGGGGGAGTATGCCCTTGCCAAACTAAGGGAGATCGACCAAGTCGCCTATGTGCGATTTGCATCGGTGTACCATCAATTCCAAGACATCCATTCCTTTTTAGAGGAGTTAAACAACATCCTGGACTCCAATATCCACTGACGTCTACCTCCATTTTTCCACTGGAGCCATCAATTATGGCCGGCTATGGTAAGTTACGCCTATCTGCCCCGACTGTTTTTGCACACCGGTCTGCTTCGGCAGACCGGCGCGGGATTACCTCCGGCGCGGAATGTCCCCCATAGGACAATATTTTCCTCCTAAAAAATCTATAAAATATTGCGCATCAGGGGAAGTTCCGATTCCCATAAATGCAGAATCAGATACCGAATCTGGCTGACCTCGCTGAGAAATTCAGCGGGGTCTTTGTATTTTACCAGGTAGGGGAGACGGGCCATCCGGCTGGAGATGCTGTCCAGGTCGGTGTGGCGGACATAGCGGATCAGCCGGTTCTCCTCTTCATCCCACCGGTGAAAAAGCTGTTCTGACAATTCGTGAGCCCTGTCATATTCCTTGTCCTCCACCATCTGGGTCAGCTCATCCAGGCTGGCAATCATCTCATCCTTCACCTGGGTGAGCCCATAGAGGACCACCCCGCTGCTGCCCAGCATAGCGGCCATGATGACCACGGCAATTACAAAGCGTTTCATAAGGCTATTTCTCCTTTGGGATGATGTGGTATTGGGCCTTGCGGTTGCAGGTCATCAAAAAGATGTCTTGGGGCTGATACCCATTTTCTGACAGTACTTTGTGCAGCCATTCCGGTTTCAGGTTGCAAAAGCGCAGGCTGTCCTCCACCACCTCGCCGTCGCTGATCACCGCCACCGGCAGGAGGGCATCCTCCCCAGGGCTTTGCAGATTCAGCATCTGAGGGGTGACGTTGCGGGCCTCAAACCGCTGGTAAACTGAGAGTTTCCCGGTGGTTTCCACTATGGCGAAGGCCACGTCCTGGATATCGAACACATTGTTGGTGCGCAGCTGCTCCAGCAGATCATCCACCGAAAACCGCAGGTTCTGCATCTCCTGCTGATCCACTTTGCCATCCCGGATTAAGACTCTGGGATTGCCGGAGATGACCTTTCGGGCGGTTTTGCTCTTTAAGATGAGGGTGGAGATAAACACCTCAAAACACATCAATGTTAGAATGGGGATGGCTCCGCACAAGAGTGGGACGTTGGTATCCTCAATGGGCAGGGTGGCAATATTGGAGATGAGAATGGTGATGACAAACTCCGAGGGCTGTAGCTCCCCCAGCTGGCGTTTGCCCATAACCCGCAGGCTGAAGATGATTAAAATGTAAAGCAGGATGGTTCGAAACAAGACAACATACATAGGCCAGCCTCCCCAAAAAATCTAGTTGCAATCGCAGTTTAGTATGTGCCCTGTCCCATTTTTTATGCGATTTTGACGGTGTGCTGGACCATGGAAGGGGAAAAAATCCTCCCAAAACACATAAAGAGGCGCAGGAATGGCCATACTTGCCATAGAAATGGCTGCGGCGATGCCGCTGTTCTTGGGAGGGATATTCCAGTGTTTAACCTAAAAAAGTCCATGAAATCCATGGATTATGAGCCGCCGCAGGACGATGCCGCCCTGGAGGAAAAGCTGGGGGTCAACCTGCTTGACAACATCATCAAAGTGCGGGAGCTGTGTTCGGGGACCAGCGACCTCCTGGTCCGCCAGATGGAAGTCTGCGGCATACCGGTGGCGCTTTTGATGTGTGAGGGGATGTTCAGCCTGGCCAATACCACCAAACTGATCATCGAGCCGCTGACCCATTTGGAACTGGAAAAGGCCAAGCCAGAGGACCTGCTTTCTTGGATGCGCCACAAGACGATTCTTTCCGGCGACACCAGCGAGTGCTATACCTACGGGGAGTTGTTCCGGTTTATTATGTCCGGCTTTGTGGTCATCCTCCTGGATGGGAAAAATGTGGGCATGGCTTTGGGGCTCCAGGGCTTCCAGTCCCGCTCCATCTCTGAGCCGTCCTCGGAAACCAATGTCCGCGGCTCCCGGGAGGGGTTTGTAGAATCCCTGCGGGTCAACATGTCCATGGTGCGGCGCCGGATGAAAACCCCAAAGCTCAAGCTGGAGCTTTCCACCGTGGGGGAGAAGAGCAAGACCGATATCTGCCTGGTGTACCGCACCGACATGGTCTCCCCAGAGTTTCTAAAAGAGGTGAAGTACAAGCTCTCCAAGGTGAAGCTGGATGTGGTGCTGGAATCCGGCTATGTCCAGCCTTATTTAGAGCGCAAGCCCCTTTCCATCTTCTCGGAGGTGGGGGTGACCGAACGGCCGGACACCATCTGCGCCAAGGTCTCGGAGGGACGCATTGGCATTTTGTTTGACGGAACCCCCTTCGCCCTGGTGATCCCTTTTCTGTTCACCGAAAACTTCCAGAGCTTTGACGATTACGCCAACCGGCCCTATTATGCCACTTTTATCCGGTGGCTCAAATACGTGTCCTTCTTTCTGACCATCCTGTTGCCGGGGTTTTATGTCTCTATCGCCACCTTTCACCCGGAGCTTTTTCCCAACGCCCTTTTGTTCAATGTGGCGGCGTCGGAGGAATCCACCCCGTTCCCTATTATGATGGAAGCGCTGATCATCCACTTTTTCTATGAAGTGATGCGGGAGGCCGGCCTGCGGCTTCCCCGGCCAGTTGGCCACGCGGTGAGCATTGTAGGCGCCCTGGTTATTGGCGATGCAGCGGTGACTGCCGGATTGATCGGCGCACCCATGGTCATGGTGGTGGCTCTGACGGCTATCAGCTCCTTTGTGGTAGCGCCCTTGTATGAGCCGGTAACCATTCTTCGGTTCACCTTTATTTTATTAGGCGGCCTGCTGGGGATGTTCGGCATCACCTTGGGCCTCGCCGTGGTGATGGTCAACCTCTGTGCCATCAACACGATGGGAATCCCCATCACCAGTCCGGCCTCGCCCTTTGATTTGTACTCTATGCGGGACGTGCTGTTCCGCTGGGGCTGGAAGAGTCTTGGGAAAGAGGATCTCAGAGTGCAGGATCTTCCTGGCTCCCAGATCAAAGGGGGGAATAACGATGACTAAGCGCGTGGAGATTTCCGCCTCTCAGCTTGTGACCCTCCTCTTTTTAAGCCGCGCCTTCACTCTGCTGACCTACTCCACCAAGACCGACCAGATTTCCCAAAATGCCGGCATCATTTTCGCTTTGGCCTTGAGCGCGATGCTGTATGTGGCAGCGCTGATCCCCACCTTTCTGCTGGTTCGCCGAAGAAGAGATTACAGCATCATTGAATGGTCATTTGCAGTAAAACCTTGGTTTGGCAAAGGTGTGGCAGCGCTGTACTTTGCGTTTTTAGTTCTGGTGACCGCCAACACCATTAGCCACTTTGAGTTTTTCCTCACCTCCTCTATCTACCCCAACGCCTCTCCCACTTTGTTTGTAGTGCTCTTTCTCTTGGCGGTTGCCTATGCCGCTTACATGGGGCTGGAGGCGTGCGCCCGGATGAGCGGATTTGTGTTTTGGGGTGTGGCCGCAGGGACGGCATTCCTCTTTTTGTGCCTTTTTCAAAAGGCCGACCCCATCTTCCTACGAAGCCCTTTTTCCATTGATTTAAAAACCACTGTCGCCACCGGATTCAGCGGGGTAGGGGCCTCCCTGGAGATCACCACCATCCTTTTGCTGATCCCCATGGTGCGGGGCAATTTAACCAAGGCTTCGGGCGCTCTTTCCGCTATGATTATGGTCTATTATCAATTGATCAGCGTATTTGCCATCACCAGTCTGGGGGAGTACGCCCAAAGCCATCTGTTCCCCATATACAGCATGGCTGCCGTAGCTGAGTTTTCGGTGATGCAGAGGCTGGATTCCCTTTTTATGGCCATGTGGGTGTTTATCGCTTTTGTGCGCACAGCGCTGTTCTTTTACCTGGCAGTTCATATGTTGGGGTATCTGGCGCCAAAGCCGGTGGCTTCCCGCGGCATTGGCATCGTGGGGGCCCTGGTGTTGTTGCTTTCCCTCGTTTTAGCCAACAACTACCAAGCGATGCGGCTGATCCGGAGCTTTTTTGCCTCCGGTATCGCTGTGGTACTTTTCCTGCTGGTGGTGCCGGGGATCGTCCTATGCACCGCTGCCCGCAAAAAGGAGGTTTCTCAATGAGGCGATGGATGGCGGTAGTTCTCCTGTTTGCTGTTCTTTTATGCGGCTGCATGCAGAGCGTTGAACTAAAGGAGCGGGGGATTGTCCAGGCCATTGGGGTGGATTATGACGACGGATTTTACACCGTCACACTGCAGATTTTCAACCCTCAAAGCACAGGGCAAACCTCCTTTGACGCAAGTAAACTCAACAACAAGGTAATTCAGGTGCAGGGCTCCAGCATCTCTGATGCCCTGCGCCGGGCCACTTTACAAAACGGGCGGAAGATGTTCCTGGGCAACAACAAGATCATCGTCATCGGCAGGGAAACCGCTGAAGGGGGGATCTCCCGGGTGCTGGATTACTTTGATTCTGACCACGAGACCCGTCCGGGGACGGTGGTCCTCGTGGCCGACGGCCGGGCGGATGAAATTGTCTCCGCCCAAATCAACCAGGGAATCGTCCCCGCCAATGCTATTGAGATGGTAGTGGACCAGTCCCTGGAGGATGGGAGCGCGGTGAAAAGCACCTTGATGCAGATGAGCCGCGCACTGGAATCCGATCCCAAAGCAGCCTACGCCACCTACGTCAAGGCGGGCAAGGATTATAGTGGGGAGGATGCGGTTGCCATTGAAGGGACGGCGCTGTTCCTCAATGACCGTATGGTGGACACCTTTGATACAGAAGAAACCCGCGGCTTTCTCTTCCTGAAGGAGAGCCCCCAAAATACCATTTTGGTGGTGGAGAACGACCAGGTGGGCCGGGTTTCCGCCAATATCAACGAAAGCAAACGCAAGATCCAGTGCAATATAGAAAATGGAATCCCTCGGTTTACCGTAGAAATCCAAGCGTGGGGCACCTTGGAGGAATTGGTCCAGGAAGGGGAAGAGGCCCTTTCGCAGCAGGGGGAGGCAGACATTGAAAACCTGTTGGCCCGCAAAATCCTGGAGGATACCCAGCGGGCTATGATGAAAGCCCTGCGGGAGAATAAAATGGATATCTTTGACCTTTACCAGGTGGTGGACCGCAAGGACCACACATTCTGGGAGGAAAACAAAGAAAATTGGGGGGAGATGCTCACCACAGTGCCGGTGGATATTGAGGTTTCTGTCCATATCCAGCGGATCGGCACAGACAATAAGGAAAAGAAGTGAAACACCCTTCTGTGGGCTTGAACATGTGGTGCGCCGGCAGTTTGCCGGCGCCTTTCTTTATGTTAAAATTGACCAAAGAAATTGGATAAATAGCTATGACCATATAGTAAAAATCTATATGAGATTCTCAACAAAAATCTCTAAATGGAGTTTGGTTAAGGTTCTGAAAAGATCTGGGAACCATTGCTTTTCTAATTTTTAGGTGATACGATGAAACCCGTAAGATTATATAATCTTGCAAAGGAGTTGCAGCTCTCATGACCTGCCCAGGGGGAATCCTTCTTCCGCCATGCTCGAGATGGTTTCTGGGATGATGAATGGAGGGAACAACTATGTCTATGTATCTGGCTTTATTTATTGTCCTCGGCTTCTTTGCCATAGGCGACATTTTAGGTGTGGCCACCAAAGCAAAGCTTTCCTCGGTGTTTGTCGCGCTGATGCTTTTTATGATCTGTTTTATGACAGGCCTCATCCCCGGCGATATCATCGACCAGGCCAACCTAACTGGCGTCAGCAAAATGGCCAGTGCTTTTATTGTGTTTAACATGGGCACTTCGGTCAACCTGGATGAGATGAAACGGGAGTGGAAAGTCGTTGTCATGTCCATTGTCGCTATGGGTATCGCCATCGTATCGGTTCTGTGTGTGATTCCCATTATCGGCAAACAGGCGGCCATTGTCAGCATCCCCATCGTAAATGGCGGTTTGGTCGCCACAAACATCATGACCTCCGGTGCTTTGGAAAAAGGCTTTACCATGGCGGCTGCCCTTGGCACAGTGGTTTTTGCAGTGCAGAAGTTTGTGGGCACTATCCCCGCTTCCCGGTTTGGGTTGAGTGAGGCGAGAATCCTGGTGAAGAACTACCGGGATGCCCAGGCGCAGGGGATTGACCTGATGGCCAAGGAGATGGCGGAAGCCTCTGCCGGCAAGGCGCAGAAGGTGAGCTTTGCCCAGAAAAACGACAAATATTTCACCCAGTACACCTGCATTGCCATCGTCGCGTTTTTCGCTTGGATTGGATTTTTGATCGAGGAGGCCACTGGTATTTCCATGTCCATCTGGTGCCTGCTCCTAGGCATGCTTACCAACCAAATTGGCCTCATCCCCGCCAAGGTGCTGGACAAAGGCAAGGCATCTGGCTTGTTCATGGCCGCTATGTTCTGCACTTTGATTCCATCCCTTGCAAAAATCTCCATCTCCGATTTAATGGAGCTGAGCGTGCAGACGGTCACCGTATTTGCTGCGGTTCTGGCAGGTACCTTCCTTTTCATGTACATCCTGCCCCTGTGGAAGTTTGTGGGTTCCAAAAACCTGGCTATGGGCATTGCCATGAGCCAGTTGCTGGGTTTCCCCGCTACCTATTTGATCGTCAATGAGGTGGCGACCGCCGTGGCCGAAACCGAAGGGGAGAAGGATTACATCGTCAAAAAGCTGACCCCTGCCTTTGTTATCTCCGGCTTTGTGTCGGTGACGACCATTTCCATCCTGATTGCAGGCGTGTTTGTTCAGTTTATCTAAGCGGGCTTCCCGTCCGTTTTGGCATTACATAAGGAGGACACTATCCTATGAGCTTTCAATTCGATTCCCTCAAGTACAACTATCCCACCACCCGCAAGGCTGTCTTTGGGAGAAAGGGCATGGTTTGTACTTCCCAGCCGCTGGCTGCCCAAGCCGGCCTTGATATCCTGAAAAAAGGCGGCAACGCCGTCGACGCTGCCATCGCCACCGCCGCCTGCATGACGGTACTGGAACCAACCAGCAACGGCATTGGCGGAGACGGCTTCGCCCTGGTTTGGATGAAAGACAAATTATATGGCTTAAATGCCAGCGGCCCCGCCCCCATGGGCATTGACCCGGAGGAGCTGCGGGCCAAATACGGTGATACCCTCCCCAAACGGGGCTGGGTGCCGGTGACGGTTCCTGGCATTCCCTCCGCTTGGGCGAGCCTCTCCGAACGGTTTGGAAAGCTCCCCTTTGAAGAACTGCTGGAGCCCGCTATCCGCTACGCGGAGGAAGGATACCCGGTTTCCCCGGTGATCTCCCGGCTGTGGGACAACGCTTACAACGAGTTTAAACCCACCCTCAAAGACGATTATTTTAAATATTGGTTTGAAACCTTCTGCCCCAAAGACCGCGCTCCCAAGCCGGGTGAGATGGTCTACCTGAAAGATCACGCGAAAACCCTGCGGGAGCTGGCGGCCACCAAGTGCGAATCTTTCTACCGGGGCGCCATCGCTGAGAAAATCGATGCCTTCTCCCGGGAATGCGGGGCCTACCTGCGCAAAGAGGATCTGGCCGCTTTCCACGCCGAGTGGGTGGAGCCGATCAGCACCAACTACAAAGGCTATGACGTTTGGGAGATTCCCCCAAATGGCTATGGCATCACCGTGCTGATGGCGCTGAACATCCTCAAGGGATTTGAGTTCAAGGATCCCCATTCGGCGGAGACCTACCACAAACAGCTGGAAGCTATGAAGCTGGCCTTCATCGACTCCCAGAAATACGTGGCCGACCCCCGGTTTATGAAAACCACGGCGGAAAAAATGTTGGATCAGGGCTATGCGGACAGCCGCCGCGCCTTAATTGGCGACACTGCCCGGATGCCTGAGGCAGGTGACCCCAACTGCGGCGGAACCGTCTACCTCTGCGCCGCGGATGAAGAGGGCAACATGATTTCCTACATCCAGAGCAATTACAACGGCTTTGGCTCCTGCGTGGTCATCCCCGAAACCGGCATCTGCCTGCACAACCGGGGCCGGAACTTCTATCTGGATCCCGCCAGCGGCAACTGCATCGCCCCCGGTAAGAAGCCTGCCCACACCATCATCCCCGGTTTCCTCACCAAGGATGGCAAGGCAGTCGGCCCCTTTGGGGTCATGGGTGCATTTATGCAGCCTCAGGGTCAAGTCCAGGTGCTGATGAACACCATCGACTTCCATATGAATCCTCAGGAGGCGTTGGACGCCCCCCGTTGGCAGTGGACTAGCGGCATGAATGTAGAAGTGGAGCGCGCCTTCCCCTACGCGGCCACCGAGGAACTGATCCGCAGAGGGCACAAGGTCACCGTCCCCGCGGAGTCCCTGCTGTTCGGCAGAGGGCAGATCATCTGGCGGGATGAAGATGGCGTTCTTTGCGGCGGAACCGAGTCCCGGACCGACGGCACAGTTGCCGCTTGGTAGCCCTATCACACTGACTTATATTTTTAAAAAAAGAGGACCTGTCGCCAAGTGACAGGCCCTCTTTTTTGATGGCAAAAGCCATTATTTTTGAAAAAACCGGGCAATCTAACAAGGTATACAGGCACTGTTTGATTTCGAACAGCGCCCCTGTCCCTTGGGTGTATCCGAAGTCCCAAAGGAGCGGAAGTGCTTTCATAAAAATAGGGAAAAGCCATATTTTTGCGGCACGCCGGCGAATTGGGAAAACTCCAACAAAAACATATAAAGGGCCGTGCAAGCCGGTTGCAGGGCATCCGGTTTTTGGAAACCCCCAAAAGTGGGTTTGTGCAAAATCCCCGACTTTATCGGGTAAGGGTCTCCCCCTCGGGCAATTCGTATTCGTGAAGGGGGAAGATGCGGAAGGGGACCCTTTTTTGGATGCAGAGGTTCAGCGTACCGGCGGTGCCGCGGGAGGAAAGATCCCAAAAGGCGAGGACCAGGTCCGCCCGCCCCACAATCTGCTGGTTGCGCATCATCGGCGCTTTCGCCCCGTAGCGGCTGTACTCAGGTGGGAACTCGGTGTAGATGGCCCCTAGCACCTGGGCAATGGTTTTGGCTGCGGCGTCCACACCCTTGGCCCCGCCGCTGATAATCTCCGAGCAATTGCGGGGCACCCGCTGGATCATCTGAAAAATATCCAAATTTTTGGCGTTCCTCGATCCGATGATAGCTACGCGCATGCCGGTTCCCCTTCCCTTTATCCTGCATATAAAATGAAAAAATTGGCTTGCAAACGGGCTGTATGAAGGAAAATTCCCTGTGCCTCCGCCTGTTTTCAATGGTGGCGAGTAAAAACAATTCCAATTAAGAGGAAGGACTTGCCAGGAAGGATCCCCCAAAAATCAAATTTACCTGTATTGTAGCACATTCCCGCCGGTTGTGGGAATTCTTTCCCCCGAAAAGTTTTGCTAGGCGGGGAACATTCCGCTAATAGACGGTAATTTTACATCCCATATCGGCGGCCATCGGTGGAACAGTAAGAAGGAACTTAAAATGGGGGATGCTTAAAATGAAAAGATTGTATCAAAAGTTTGCGTCGGTGACCTGCGTGGCCATCGCCGCCCTGCTGTGTTTTACCTTATATATGCAAGTGACCTTGCCCGATGATTTTTATGTGGTGGAAGGGGAGCCCTTTTCCATCCGGGCCGGGCGGTATATCACCGCCATGGAGCCGGCAGAAGGGTTGCCTGCCCACGCATACGATCAATCGGGGAACAGCTACCACCTGGACCTGAAAATGTTTGGCGCCATCGGCATCAAACAGGTCAACGTCCAGGTGGTGGAGCGCAACTATGTAATCCCAGGGGGAAATCCTTTCGGGCTGAAGATGTTCACCGAGGGGGTGATGGTGGTGGGCCTTTCCGACATCAATCTGGACGGCCAGGCGGTCAACCCGGCGAAAGAGGCGGGCATCGCCACCGGGGATATCATCCTCTCTATTGGCGGGAGGAAGGTCTCCTCCAATGAAGATGTTGCAGCCGCGGTCTCCGGTTCCCAGGGGAAAGCAGTCGCTGTGGAACTCCGCCGCAAAAACACCCGGATGAAGGTCAGCCTGAAGCCGGTGAAATCCCCGGATGACGGCAGCTATAAAGCTGGAATCTGGGTGCGGGACAGCTCCGCAGGCATTGGCACCATGACCTACTACAATCCCACTTCCATGGCTTATGGAGGGCTTGGACACGCCATCTGCGACGTGGATACCGGCGAATTGATGCCCCTTTCCAGCGGCGAAATTGTGGGAGTGACCATCACCGGTGTTGGAAAGGGGGTCAGTGGGAAACCTGGCGAACTGCGGGGTTCCTTCAACGGCTCCGGACGGATGGGTTCGCTGGAGATGAACAACGAAACCGGCGTTTTTGGCTTGCTGGAACGGATTCCCGTTTCTGGGGAAGCCATACCGCTGGCCGTTCGACACGAGGTACAGACAGGACCCGCAGAGATTCGCACCACCCTTTCGGGGGATAAACCACAAAACTATTCCATTGTGATTGAAAAGATCAATTTTAGCGATTCCAACCCCACCAAGAACATGGTGATTCGTGTCACAGACCCCACTCTCTTGGAAAAAACAGGGGGAATTGTTCAGGGGATGAGCGGCAGCCCCATCATCCAAAACGGCCGTTTGGTAGGGGCGGTGACCCATGTTTTTGTCAACGATCCGACACGGGGGTACGCAATTTTTGCAGAGAATATGGAAAAATCCTCGAAGATCATCGAAAGTGGAAGCAGAAAAGTCTCGTGATAATTGACAATTTTTACCTGGAATTTTATAATGGTGTTGGAACTTCTTTTATTTGACAAACTCTTGCAATCACTTCCAAAATATGGTAATCTATAGACGTGGAAAAAATTTACAATTGAGGTGCGAATATGACAAACAAAATCAAGGTCCTCATCGCAGATGACAACAAAGAGTTTTGCGCCCAATGCTCTGCACTCCTTCGGACCTATGGCTATGAGACGGTCGTGGCCCCAAAGGATGGATTCCGTGTTGTGGAGCTGGTGGAAGAAAATCAGCCGAATATTGTCCTTTTGGATGTGTTCATGCCTCGGCTGGATGCCATCGGCGTGATGAAAACCATCCGCGAATCCCAAATTTCAGTCCAGCCCTTGTTCATGATGATGTCCACCTTCGACAACCCAGTCCTGGAGCGGGAACTGCTCAACTCCGGTGCCTCTTACTACTTCCTCAAACCCTTTGACACCGACGTGCTGGTGGAGCGGATTGTCCAGATCTCCGGGTACAAAAAAGCGGACATCCTAGACCTGCCCGGCGCTGGTAAACTCCAGCCCGACCTGGAAATGATGGTGACTGAGATCATCCATCAAATCGGGGTGCCCGCCCACATCAAAGGCTACCATTACCTGCGGGAATCCATCCTGTTGGCAGTGAACAACGCCGACATCATTAACTCGGTGACCAAACAGCTGTACCCCACTGTAGCCAAAAAATTTGGCACCACCTCTTCCCGGGTGGAGCGGGCCATCCGCCACGCCATTGAAGTCGCCTGGGACCGCGGGGATGTGGACATCCTCAACTCCTACTTCGGGTATACCATCCACAACGGCAGAGGGAAGCCAACCAACAGCGAATTCATCGCGATGATCGCCGATAAGCTGCGCCTGCGCCTCAAAATCAGCTAAATTCCTATTATTATGCCAACCACAATTGAATCATACAACCGCAAAACCGCCAAAAGACAGAATTGTCCTTTGGCGGTTTTGCGTTGGGGGAGAGATTGTGGTACAATGGTCGCAAAGCGACCATTGGGGAAGAAATCCTCTCTCCATTGCTACAAGCGCTGCTTGTAACATGCGCAAAATTGCTTCCTGCCACACAGTGGCAACGCAATTTTGAGGGGCCGCCCTCCCGCCGCAAAGCGGCACCGGGATTTTTCCAGCCTGTGCGGACTTTGTGGTATCATAGCCACAACAAAGTTGTGTCATTCGAAGAATTTCTTGCAGGGCGCAGCCCTTTGCGGCGAGGGCCGCACCGCAATTTAAAAGGTTCTGAAAAATACAATCCGCAAAGCGGGCTATTGTCCACAGGTTGAGACTGCGGCCCTATTAAATATTCAACCGATCCGCGGGGAACACCCGCTCTTTTCATTTACGCCATCAGGAGGGGTGAAGATGCTGCATTTGATTTTAGGCCCGGCCGGTTCGGGAAAGACCACCCGCCTCTATGAGGAATTGGAACACTGGGTTCAAGGCGGGAAAAAAGCCATCCTCCTGGTGCCGGAACAATACTCTTTTGAAAGCGAAAAAGCTTTGTACCGCCGCCTTGGCCCCACTGGAGCTGCCCGGGTTGAGGTGCTCAGTTTTACCCGGTTGTGCGACCGCATCTTCCGGGAATACGGCGGCCTTGCGGTCAACGCCCTGACCGACACCGGCAAAGCGATGCTGATGAGCCTAGCCCTTGGGGAGGTGCGGGACACCTTGCAAATCTATGCCCGGCAGGTTGGCAGCGCCGCCTTTGTGGAGAGCTTGTGCGCCGCGGTTTCGGAATTTAAAAACGGCGGGGTCTCACCAGAGGAGCTGGCTGCTGCCGCCCGGGAGAGCGGTGATGCCCAACTGCGGGAGAAAGCAGCGGAGCTATCCACCATCTACGAGGTGTACAACGCCTTGCTGGAAAGCCGTTATACCGACACTGCCGACGATTTGCAGCGGGCCTGCCGTTTGGTAGAAGATCACCCCTTTTTTGCAGGATATGGGGTGTTTGTGGACTCCTTCATGACCTTTATGGCCTCAGAATTCCGCATGTTGGAACTGGCGATTGGGGGGGCGCCTCACTGCACCTGCGCCTTCTGCTGTGATGGCATGGCCGACCAGGAGGGGGGGAACGGGGTGTTTTCTACCGCCAAAAAAGCCATAGCCCGGCTGATCCGCGCCGCACGGCAAAGCGGGGTAGGGGTAGCTGTGCCGGAGGTGCTGGAGGGTTCCCACCGGTTTCAAAATGAAGAACTGTCCTGTTTGGAGCGCAGTTTCCTGCGGCCCCGGGTGATCCCCTGCCCCGGGACGTCCCAGTGGGTGCAGGTCTCCGCCGCCCCAAGCCCTTGGGAGGAGATCCAGTGGGTGGCGGCCAACATCGTCGGTCTCGTGCGGGAAGAAGGGTACCGCTACAGCGATGTGGCGGTGATCTGCCGAAGCTTGGAGCGGTACCGCACCCCGGTGGAGCGGATTTTCACCCGCTATGACATCCCTTGCTTCTTTGACCGCAGGGTGGAACTGGAATCCAAGCCTCTGACCGCCCTGCTGCTGTCTGCCCTGGAGGCGGTGCGGGGCAATTATTCCACCGAGGCCATCCTGCGTTTTGCCAAGAACCCAGCTCTGGGCCTTTCTGCCCCGGAACTGGCCCGGCTGGAAAACTACTGCTACATTTGGGGGGTAGAGGGCCGCCACTGGCTCACCCCCTTTGAAAACCACCCCGAAGGCCTCTCGGAAGCCTTCGATGAGGCGGCGGTCCTCCAACTGGAGGAACTGAACCTTCTGCGGGCACGGGTGATCCAGCCGTTGAAAAACCTGAAGGGACAGCTGGCCCAAGGGGACGGCATCTCCTTTGCCGCAGGGCTGTTCACCCTTTTGGAGGAGGTGGAGGCCCCCCGCCACCTGGAGGATTTCGCCGCCTCCCTCCCGCCGGAGGAAGCTGCACTCTTTTTAGAAGAACAGTCCGCCCTTTGGGACGCCTTGGTGGATATATTAGATCAATTTGCCCAGATCGTGGGGGAGGCCGGCATGAGCCAGCAAAGGCTCACCGACCTGCTGCGCCTGGCCATCGGCAAAACTGACATCGGCCAGCGGCCCCAGACCTTGGACCAGGTGATGGTGGGCATGGCCGACCGCATCCGCCCAGGGGAGCCGAGGGCCACCTTTGTCATCGGTGCGGTGGAGGGGGAGTTTCCGGCGGTGGTCACTGCCGGCGGTGTGTTCACCGACCAGGAGCGAACCCGCCTTCTGGAGGCGGGGGTGGAGCTCGCCCAAAACATCGAGGAAAAATCGGTTTACGAAAAATTCTACGCCTATTTTGCGGTCACCACCCCACGGGAGCGGCTGTACATCAGCTACCCCAAAGAAGATGGAAAAGGCGGCGCCCTGGCGCCGTCGGTGATCCTCTCTCAGGCGGCGAAAATCCTGGGGTGTCGCCTGAGCCCCGCTGCCGTCGACCCCATCAAGGCGGCGGCCAACCTTCCGTCAGCGAGGGAGGCGTTCTCCTGGGTCTACCACCAGGACAGCCCCCAGCGGGCATCTCTCCAGGCGTTTTTGGAGGAGAGGGACGGGGAACTCCTGGACCGGATGGAAGCGGCCCAAAACCGGGATGGATATGCCATCCAGAGCCCGGTTCTCGCCCGGCAGCTGTTCGGCAAGCGGATGCGTCTCTCCCCCTCCCGGGTGGAGCAGTACTTCGCCTGCCCCTTTGGGTATTTCTGCGCCAGCGGCCTTCGCATCCGGCCCCGGCGCAAGGTGGAATTCTCCCCCCTGGAGTCTGGCTCGGTGATCCACTTTTTGCTGGAGCGGATGGTCTCCCGTTATGGGGGGAAGGGCCTCTCCCAGCTGACCCAGGAGCAGATGCACCGGGAGGTGGAGGAGCTTTTGACCCAATACCTCTCCCAGCGGATTGACAACATGGACGCGCTGCCCACCCGCTTCCGGTACCTGTTCAACCGGCTGGTGGCCCTGGTGACCCGGCTGCTGGAACAGTTGGGCGCGGAATTCTCCCAAAGCGCCTTTGCCCCTGTGGCCTTTGAGCTGAAAATCGGGGCGGATGGCCCGGTGAAACCTTTGGAGCTGACCACCCCCGACGGGGTCACCGTCTCGGTGGAGGGGGTTGTGGACCGGGTGGATGTGATGGAGAAGGACGGGAAGAAATACGTCCGGGTCATCGACTACAAATCCGGCTCCAAGACCTTCAACCTGTCGGATATCTTCTACGGCCTCAATATGCAGATGCTGATCTACCTCTTCTCCATCTGCCAAAATGGCACCGGGGAACTGGAGGGCGCCCTGCCCGCCGGGGTGCTTTACCTGCCGGCTAAAAATGTCATCGTCACCGCCGACCGGGGGGAGAGCGATGCATCGGTGGCCGCCCAGCAGCAGAAAAAACGGCGGATGAACGGCCTGATTTTAGAGGATAAGGACGTAGTGCTAGGCATGGAACAGGATGGCAAAGGGGTGTTTATCCCCGCAAAGCTCAAGGCGGATGGGGAGCTGGACGCCCGATCTTCCCTGGCCAGCTTGGAAGAGATGGGTCAGCTGAAAACCAAAATCGAGGAGGAGATCCTCGCCATGGCCAAGGAGCTCTCCGCTGGGAAGGTGGAGCCGCTGCCAGTCTCTGGCCTGGGGTACGACCCTTGTGTTTACTGTGAATACCGACAGGTCTGCGGGTTTGAGGACGGCGACCGGGTGCGGACGATCGCCGAGCTGGACAAGCGAGCATTCTTTGCGGAAGGAGGAGAAGGGATTGGCAAGCCGTAATTGGACAAAAGAACAGCTGGACGCCATCACCGCCCGGGGCGGGACCGTCCTGGTCTCGGCGGCGGCAGGCAGCGGAAAGACTGCCGTCCTGGTGGAACGGGTGATCCAGCGGATATTGGACCCCATCGCCCCGGTGGATGCCGACCGGCTGCTGATCGTCACCTTTTCCAAAGCCGCGGCCCAGGAGATGAAACAGCGGATCAGCCTCAAGCTCTCCCAGCTCATCGAGGAGAATCCCCAGGACGCCGCTTTGGCCCGGCAGCAATCCCTGTTGGCCCGGGCGCAGATTAGCACCATCCATTCCTTCTGCCAGGAGCTTCTGCGGCAGAATTTCCAGGCCCTGGACCTGCCGCCGGACTTCCGGGTGGGGGATGAGAAGGAGCTGGACCTGCTGCGGGCCGACGCCGCGGCGGAGGTCATCGAGGAATGTTATCAAAACCCCGAGGACAGCGCTTTTTTCAGCCTGGTGGAGCTGCTGTCCACCGGGCGGGACGACAAGCGCCTGACCCAGACAGTACTGCGCCTCTACGACTTTGTCCGCTCCCACCCCTTTTACCAGGATTGGCTGGCGGACAAGCTGGCCTTTTACGGCAGCGGCCTCCCGGTGGAGGAGACAGTCTGGGGCCAGGCGATCCTCGCCTATGGCAAAAACGCCCTGGAATATGCCGCCTTCACCTTAGAGGAAGCCCTGTGGGAGATCCGCTCCGATGAGAAGATGGAGGCGGCCTATGGCCCCGCCTACGAGAGCGACCTGCAGGGGGTGCGTGCCGCCTTAGAGCGTGTAGAAGCCGGCGACTGGGATGGGGTGAAAGCCGCCCTGGACAGTTTCAGTTTTCCCCGGCTCAAGGCCCTGCGGGGCTTTTCCAATGACCCTTTAAAAGAGCGGGTGCAGGCCGCACGCAAGCAGGTAAAAGAGCTGATCGAAACACTGGCGGAAAAGCAGTTCTGCGCAACCCGGGCCCAGTTCCGGGAGGATATCGACGACCTGCTGCCCAAAATCACCCGGCTGTTTGAGGTGACCCTGGCCTTCGACCGGCGGTTCACCGAAAAAAAGCGGGAAGGCAAGCTGGTGGATTTCTCCGACCTGGAACACCTGGCCCTCGCCCTCCTTTGGGAGAAGGAGGAAGGGGGATACCATCCCACTGCCTTGGCCAAACAGGCTTCACAGCGGTTTGAAGAGGTGTTTGTGGACGAGTACCAGGATACCAATGAAGCCCAGGACATGCTCTTCCGGGCGGTTTCCCGGGAGGAGAAAAACCTCTTTTTGGTGGGGGATGTGAAACAGAGCATCTACCGGTTCCGCCAGGCCATGCCGGAGATTTTCCTGGAAAAGAAGAGGCATTTTGCCCCATACGACGGGGAGCATTACCCGGCAAAGATCCTTCTGGGGCGCAACTTCCGCAGCCGGCCGGAGGTCACTGCGGGGATCAACTTCCTCTTTTCCATGGTGATGAGTGAGGAAATCGGCGAGATGGACTACACCGCCGAAGAGGCGCTGATCCCCGCTGCCAGCTACCCGGAGGCCCCCGGGATGGGTTGGCAGGTGCGGGTGCTGGATTCCTCCCAATTGGGGGAGGAGGACGGCGTGGCCCTGGAAGCGGAGTATGTGGCTGGACAGATCGCCCGGATGTTGGGGGAGAAGACCCTTGTAACAGATGGGGGGGAGCTTCGCCCCGTGCGGCCGGGGGATATCGCCATCCTGCTGCGCTCCACCAAAAATAAGGCGGAGAAATACCTGGAGGCCCTGCGCCGCCGGAAGATCCCCGGCTGGGCGGACAGCCAGGGGGGATTCCTCGCCCGGCGGGAGATCGCCGCGGTGGTCTCCCTCCTGCGGGCGGTGGACAACCCCCTTTTGGATGTGGATTTGACTGCCGCCATGCTTTCACCCCTCTTCGGCTTCACCGCCGATGAGCTGGCCCAGCTGCGGCTCTCTGCCCCAAAAGCTTCCATCTATGAGGCGGCCATCGCCTACAGCGGCACATCGGAGAAAACCGCCCGGTTTTTGGAGACCCTCGCCTACCTGCGGCGGGAAGCAGCGGTGCTCCCCGCCCAGGAGCTGGTGCAGAAGGTCTACGATTGCACCGGGTTTGAGCTGATCGCCGGAGCAATGCCAGGGGGCGCCCGCCGGAAAGAAAACCTGCGGGCCTTCCTGTCCTACGCGGCGGAATACGGCGGGGGAAAAGGCCTTGTCGGGTTTATCCGGTTTTTGGACCGGCTGGCACGCCAGGGGGAGGACTTGGCCCCACCCACCGGCAGCGGTGGGGAGGACGCGGTGCAGATCCTCTCCATCCACCGCTCCAAAGGGTTGGAGTTCCCGGTGGTCTTCCTCTGCGACACCGCCAAACAGTTTAACAAAGAGGACCTGCGAAGCCCTACCCTCCTCCACTCCCAGATGGGGTTTGCCTGCATGCGGCGGGATGAACAGCTGATGCGCCAATTCACCACCGTGCCCATGGAGGCGATGAAGATTGAACTGGAGCGGTCGATGCTCTCGGAGGAGCTGCGGATTTTATATGTGGCTCTCACCCGGGCCAAGGAGCGGCTGGTTGTCACCATGCAGCTCAAAAATCCGGAGAAGAAGCTCTCCGCTTTGGCGGGGGGCCTTGATAAGGGCGGCCGGGTGCCCTCCCGCCGGGTGCGGGCGGGGAGCAGCTACGCCGATTGGCTGTTGATGGCTCTTCTCCACCATCCGGATTCTGGGGAGCTCTGCCGCCTGGCCGGGTGTGAAGTCTCGGGCGGGGACGGTTCCAGCCATTTCTCCATTCAGGTGGAAAGTCTCCACCCCCGGGAAGAAGCTGGGGAAGAGGGGGGAGGCCGGTTGGAATCTCTGCCAGATCCTGGGATGGTAGAGGCCCTTCGGCGGCAGTGTGCTTTCCAGTACCCCAACCGGGCAGCGACCCTCATCCCCACCAAAATGGCGGTCTCGGCTATTTCAAAGGGGCAGGGGGAGGGAAACTATTTCATCCGGCGGCCCAAGTTCTTGATTGGAAAGGGGCTCACCGGTGCGGAGCGGGGCAACGCCGTCCACAAATTCATGCAGTTTGCCTCCTATGAAGCGGCTCGGGACAACCCCGCCGGGGAGATCGCCCGGCTGGTGGAACAGGGCTTCCTCCTCCCGGCGGAGGGTGAGGCCATCCCAGTGGCCAAACTGGAGCGGTTTTTTTGCTCGGATTTGGCCCGGCGGATCTTCTGTGCCGACCAGGTGCTGCGGGAATACCGGTTTTTGGCCGAGGCGGGGGAGGAGCTTCTGGCCCCCTACCTGGACTGGGAGTTCGGGGGCAACCAAACCGCTGTCCAGGGCGTTGCCGACTGCATCTTGGTGGAAAATGGCCGGGGGACAGTCATTGATTACAAAACCGACTATGTCAAAACCCCTCAGGAGCTGACGGACCGGTACCGGGTCCAGGTGCTTCTCTATCAAAAAATATTGGAGGAGAGCTTGCATATCCCCATCGGGGCGTGTATACTATATTCATTCGCCTTGGATGAAGCCATACCGGTTTCACTGGGGGATGTCCGCGCGGACCCCACAAAGATCTTGTAAAAAGATCGTGGTAAAAGCCTTGACAAATCCCCTTTTGCCTGGTAGAATAGATTAGAAAACAAAGTAGAACAGAATTCCGTTCTCACCTATCCACGCGATAGTGGCCTGGGTCAATAGAAACACAAGGTGCGGCTAGTGGCCGTTCTTGGTTTGTATTGCAAGCGCAGACGGAATTGGTCTGCGCTTTCTTTGTTTTATCCGGCGGCTTTGCCGCCTTGTAAACCACGATTTATGGATTTTGGAGGTGCTTTACCATTAGCAACAAAGAACTGCTTATCAATGAGGAGATCCGGGATAAGGAAGTGCGTGTCATCGATGCCGACGGCAGCCAGCTGGGCGTAATCCCCACAAAGGACGCTCAGAAAATTGCCCTGGAAAAAAATCTTGACCTAGTCAAAATTGCTCCTCAGGCCACCCCTCCCGTCTGCCGGATTATGGACTATGGAAAATACCGGTTCGAGCAGGCCAAAAAGGAGAAGGAAGCAAAGAAAAATCAGAAGACCATGGACGTCAAGGAGGTTCGCCTCTCTTTGAACATCGACGTCCACGACTTTGACACCAAGCTCAACCACGCCAAGAAGTTCCTGGCCGGCGGCGACAAAGTCAAGGTTGCCCTGCGCTTCCGTGGCCGTGAGATGGCGCATCCCGAATTGGGCGAAGCTATCGTTAAGCGCTTCATTGAAAGTTGCTCGGAGTTGGGCTCGGTTGACAAACTGCCCAAGATGGAAGGACGCAGCATGGTCGCGTTTATCTCACCGAAGAATGCCAAGTAAATTTAAGGAGGAAAATCCACATGCCTAAGCTGAAAACTCATACCGGCGCCAAAAAGCGTTTTAAACTGACCAAAAACGGGAAGGTAAAAAGAGCGCACACCAACAGAAGACATATCCTGAACCACAAGACCACCAAGAGAAAGAGAGCTCTGCGGAAAGCTACCTATGCGGATAAGACCAATATGAGAGCACTCAAGCTCCTCATGCCCGCAAGATAATTTTTGAAGAACTACTTTTAAGAAAGACCAAAACGGAGGTATAACGATATGGCTCGTATTAAGGGCGCTACCATGACCCGCAAGAGAAGAAAAAAGGTACTCAAACTGGCTAAAGGCTACTTTGGTGCTAAGAGCAGACTGTTTAAAACCGCAAAAGAAGCGGTTATGAAATCCGGCCAGTATGCTTACATTGGCAGAAAGCAGAAGAAACGCAACTTCCGCTCCCTGTGGATCACCCGTATCAGCGCTGGCTGCAAGATGAACGGCATCAACTACTCCACTTTTATGAACGGTCTCAAAAAGGCTGGCATCACCCTCAACCGCAAAATGCTGTCTGAAATCGCCATCAGCGATCCCGCAGCATTCACTTCCTTGGTTGAGAAGGCAAAAGCCGCTCTGTAATTTTGACTAGAAAGAACGCCCGGGTCGCGATTGACACGGGCGTCTTTTACTACCTTAGGCGTACCGCCGGAAAGGGGAAGGGATGGAACGGATCACCTCACGGGAGAACCCCCAGATTAAACAGCTGACCAAATTGATCGCTCAGAAAAAAGAGCGCACCCGCACAGGGCTTTTTGTGGCCGAGGGCGCGCGGATCGCCGCTGATGCGGTGAAGAGCGGCCTTGCCGTAGAGCAACTGTTCCTCACCCCTCAGGCGCGGGAACGCTATCCTCAGGAGGCAGCCCTCCTCACAGAAAAGGCCCAAAAAATCTACGAAATCACCCCGGAGCTGGCGCAGAAAATTGCCAATACCAACACGCCCCAAGGGGTTTTCTGTGTCCTGCCCATGCTTGACAATCATTTCCAGACTGCTACAATATGGGGTACAGGGCATTATTTGGTGCTTTGCTCCCTCCAAGACCCGGGGAACTTGGGCACCATTATCCGCAGCTGTGAAGCCTTTGGCATCGACCGGCTGTTTTTGACCGATGATTGTCCCGACCTCTACAGCCCCAAAGTGCTGCGGGCCACCATGGGGGGCGTGTTCCGCCTACCTATCACAGTGGTGGACAATCTGCCGGGGCTGTTTGAAAAGTTCTGGGGGGAGAAGGTACCAGTGTATGCTGCCGCCCTCCAGGAAGGGGCCAAGGACATCACCCAGCTGCCCCTGAACCAAGGGGGCGCAGTGGTCATCGGCAACGAGGGGAAGGGATTGCCGCCGGAGGTTGTCGCCTTGTGCGACAGCGCGGTAATCATCCCCATGGCGGGGCGGGCGGAGTCTCTCAATGCCTCGGTGGCGGCGAGCATTGTCGCCTGGGAGATGGCCCGGCCCTAGGGCAGGGAAAAGGGGGAATACCATGGAAGAAGCGCTTTATTGGATGTGGTTCCAGCAGGTGTTTGGCGTGGGTACCCGCCGGGCGGAGGAAGTCCTCTCCCGGGTCGGCCACCCGCGGAAATTGTATGAGATGGACCGCATAAACCTGGCCCGGCTGGGCATCTTCTCCCAGAAGGAGCTCTCTTTGTTGGGCAACACCACCTTGGATCAAGCGCGAAAAAACGCCGCCGAGGCCAGGCGGCTCGGGTTTGAAATTTTGACGCCTGAGGACCTTAAATACCCTAATTTATTGAAGAACATTTATTCCTGCCCCCTGGTGCTCTATGTGGAGGGGGAACTGCCCGACCTCTCCCAACAATTGCCCATCGCTATGGTGGGCACCCGCAATTTTACCGAATATGGCAAGCGGGTGGGAAAAACTCTCTCCGGCGACCTGGCCAGGGCCGGGGCGGTGGTGGTCAGCGGACTTGCAGTCGGCATTGACGCCATCTGCCACGCAGGGGCCATCGCCGGCGGCGGAAAGACAGTCGCTGTGCTGGGCTGTGGTCTCGATGTGGACTACCCCCGGCAGAACAGCGACCTTCACCGGCTCATCTCCCAAAACGGGGCAGTCATCAGTGAATATCCCCCGGGCACGCCGCCCAACCCCGGCCATTTCCCCTGCCGCAACCGGATTATCTCCGGCCTCTCCAAAGGGGTCGTGGTGGTGGAAGCGGGGGAGCGCAGCGGCTCTTTGATCACAGCGGGCCTGGCCCTTTCCCAAGACCGGGATGTTTTTGCAGTGCCCGGCCGGATTGAGGAGCCGAATTCCAAAGGAACCCATAAACTGATTCAGCAGGGGGCAAAGCTGACGGCCTGCGCTCAGGATGTTTTGGAGGAGTACCTCTATAGCGGGTACGCCTTCCACCTTCCTCAGCAGCCGGCGCCGGAGCGCAAATCCAAAGAAAGGCCCCCAACCATCAACCAGAAAACACAGCCTGCGGCGCGCCCACCGGAGTATCTCAATCCGCCGCAGCTTTCCATATACAAGCTGTTGGAGCAGGGCCCACGCAGCGCCGAGCAGATTGCCCAAGAGGGCCGGATGCCGGTGGCAAAGGTCCTCTCCACCCTAACCGAATTGGAGATCTACGGGGCAGTCACCGCCTTGCCTGGCGGCCGATACAGCCTGTAGCCATAGAACCCCCCCGGCCAACTGCGGCCGAATCCTTTCATGGAGGTATTGGATGTCAAATCTAGTGATTGTGGAGTCGCCGGCCAAGGCGAAAACCATCCAGAAATATCTGGGCGATAATTATGAGGTGGTGGCCTCCATGGGCCACATCCGCGACCTGCCCAAAAGCAAAATAGGGGTGGATATCGAACACGGTTTCACCCCCCAATATGTCAACATCAAAGGCAAGGAAGATCTGATCTCCTCCTTGGTCAAAGAGGCCAAGAAGAGCGACAAAGTCTATCTGGCCACCGACCCCGACCGGGAAGGGGAGGCCATCTCCTGGCATTTGGCCCACCTGCTGGACCTGGATCTCAAAGACGAGAACCGGGTCACCTTTAATGAGATCACCAAGACCGGCGTCCAGAACGGCATGGCCCATCCCCGGCAGATCGATCAGGCGCTGGTGGACGCCCAACAGGCCCGACGCATCCTGGACCGGATTGTGGGTTATAAAATCAGCCCCTTTTTGTGGAGGAAAATCCGCCGGGGGCTCTCCGCCGGGCGGGTTCAATCGGTGGCAGTCAAGCTGATCGTCGACCGGGAAGAGGAGATCCGCGCTTTCAAGTCAGAGGAATACTGGACCATCGATGCCAGCCTGCTCGCTGAGGGCAGCCGCAAGGCGTTCCCCGCCAAATACCACGGCCATGGGGGCAAAAAACAGGAGATCAAGGACAAGGAGACCGCTGATGCCATCCTGGCCGCCCTCCAAGGGGTGGAGTTCCAGGTGGGCACGGTGAAGAAGGGGGTCCGCAAGAAATCCCCTGCTCCGCCGTTTATCACCTCCACCCTCCAGCAGGAGGCTTCCCGCAAATTGGGCTTCCAGGCGCGGCGGACCATGAAAGCCGCCCAGGAGCTCTATGAAGGCGTGGAAGTGGAGGGGATGGGCGCCATGGGCCTCATCACCTATATGAGAACCGACTCCCTGCGCCTTTCCGACGAAGCGGTGAAGGACGCGGCCGCCTTCATTGAAGAGAAGTACGGCAAGCCCTACCTGCCCCAGACCAAGCGGGTGTACAAATCCAAGGCCAGCGCCCAGGACGGCCATGAGGCCATCCGGCCCACCGTGGCCAGCCTCACCCCTGACAAGGTCAAAGGCAGCCTGACCAGTGATCAATACAAACTCTACAAACTGATCTGGGAGCGGTTTATCGCCAGCCAGATGGCCACCGCCCTGCTGGACACCGTCTCCGCCGACATCCACGCCGGCGACTACCTCTTTAAAGCCTCCGGCTACTCAGTGAAGTTTGATGGTTTCACCGTGCTGTATGTGGAGGGCAAGGACGAGGAGGAAGAGGACTCCGGCGCCCTGCCGCCTTTGGAGACCGGCATGGTCCTCAAGGTCAAAGCCCTGGACGGCAACCAGCACTTCACCCAGCCGCCGGCCCGGTTCACTGAGGCTTCCCTCATCAAGACGTTGGAGGAAAACGGCATCGGCCGCCCCAGCACCTACGCCCCCACTATCACCACCATTTTACAGCGCAACTATGTGGAGCGGGACGCCAAGGCCCTCAAACCCACCCCTCTGGGGGAGGTGACCACCAAGTTGATGGAAGACCAATTCTCCAACATTGTGGATGTGGACTTCACCGCCAACATGGAGAAGAACCTGGATGGGGTGGAGGAGGGCAAGACCGACTGGGTCAGCACCCTTGACAACTTCTACAAAGATTTTGCCGCTACCTTGGAACAGGCGGAGAAGAATATGGACGGCACCCGGATCAAGGTCCCGGATGAGGAGACCGATGTGGTCTGTGAATTGTGCGGCCGAAAAATGGTGATCAAAATGGGCCGGTTTGGCAAATTCCTGGCATGCCCCGGCTTCCCCGAGTGCAAGAACACCAAAAAGATCGTCCAGGAAACCGGCGGCATCTGCCCCTTGTGCGGCGGCAAGGTGCTGGCTAAAAAATCCAAAAACGGCAAGGGGTACTACGGCTGTGAAAACAACCCCACCTGCTCCTTTATGACCTGGGATAAGCCTTTGACCGACCTGTGTCCCCAGTGCGGCTCCACCCTGTTTAAAAAGGCGGGGCGGTATGGCCGGATTCACTGCCTCAAGCCGGACTGCGGTTATGAGCAGGCCACCGGCAAAGAGAAAAAGGAGAAGGAAGAATGATCCGGGCCGCGGTAGTAGGGGCGGGCCTGGCCGGCTGTGAAGCCGCCTGGGCTTTGGCCCAAAGGGGAATCGGGGTGGACCTTTTTGAAATGAAGCCCCAGCGGTACAGCCCTGCCCACAAATACCCCGGCTTTGCGGAGCTTGTCTGCTCCAACTCCCTGAAAGCCTCCCGCCTGGGGTCGGCGGCCGGGCTTCTGAAAGAGGAGATGCGGATGCTATCCTCCCTCACCATGGCCTGTGCGGAAGAGACCAGCGTCTCCGCCGGCGGGGCCTTGGCGGTGGACCGGGAGAAATTCTCCGACCTGGTGACCCAGCACATCAAAAGCCACCCCAATATCACCGTCCATGTAGGGGAGGTTACCGCCATCCCGGAAGGCCCGGCGGTCATCGCCACCGGCCCCTTGACCGACGGCGCTTTGGCCCAGGCTATCCGGGAGCTGTGCGGCAGCGATACCCTCAGCTTTTTTGACGCTGCCGCCCCCATCGTCTCCTTTGACTCCATCGACCAAGAGCGGGTGTTTTTTGCCGCCCGCTATGGCCGGGGGGAGGATGACTACATCAACTGCCCCTTTAATAAGGAGGAGTATGAGGCCTTTTACGATGCCCTGATCCACGCGGAATCCGCCCCGTTAAAGGAATTTGACAAGCGGGATTTCACCGTCTACGAGGGCTGTATGCCGGTGGAGGTAATGGCCAAACGGGGGCCGGACACCTTGCGCTTCGGGCCTATGAAGCCGGTGGGACTCACCGATCCCCGCACCGGCCGCCGCCCTTGGGCAGTGGTGCAGCTGCGGCGGGAAAATGCCGAGGGCACCATGTTCAACTTGGTGGGCTTCCAGACCAACTTGAAGTTCCCGGAGCAGAAGCGGGTGTTTTCTATGATCCCGGGGCTGGAAAACGCATCTTTCCTGCGCTATGGGGTGATGCACCGCAACTCCTTTTTGGATTCGCCCCGGCTGCTCACGCCCACCTTCCGCTTCCGAGGCAGGGAGGACCTCTACTTCGCCGGGCAGCTGACCGGGGTGGAGGGATATACCGAGTCGGCGGCCTCCGGCATCCTGGCGGGGCAGAATTTGGCGCGGCAGCTGCTGGGACAAGCCCCTCTTGTCCTCCCCCGGGACACCATGTTGGGGGCTCTGTGTGCCTATATCAGCGACCCAAACGTAAAAGAATTCCAGCCCATGGGGGCCAATATGGGTATTTTGCCACCTTGGCCGGATAGAATCCGGGATAAAAGCCAACGCTATATGTTGGTGGCCCAGCGAGCAGTGGACAGCCTTCGGGCTTATTTGCAGGAAGAGACACCTTTGTATGGGAAAGGGGATAACTAGCATCATGCGGATTATTGTAGACGCTTTCGGCGGAGACAACGCCCCCCAGGCAGTCATCGAGGGCTGCCTGCTGGCAAAACAGGAATACGGTGTGGACCTGGTCCTCACCGGGGATGAAGAGAAAATCCGGGAGGCGGCCAAGGAGATGAACGCCGACCTCACCGGGATTGCCATTGAAAATGCCCCCGGTATTATGCCGGTGGAAGCTGACCCCACCGATATCTTGAAAACTTATAGCGATTCCTCTATGGCGGTGGGCCTCAAGATGCTCAGCGAGGGGAAAGGGGATGCCTTCCTCTCGGCGGGGAGCACCGGCGCACTGGTGGTCGGCTCCACCCTGATTGTCAAACGGCTCAAGGGCATCAAGCGGGCGGCCCTTGGCACTGTGATCCCCACCATGACCGGCCGGGGCAATTACCTTCTGATGGATGCTGGCGCCAACCACGAATGCCGGCCGGAGATGCTCTGCCAATTCGGGGTGCTGGGTTCGGTGTACATGGAAAAGGTCATCGGGGTCAAGAATCCCAAGGTCGGCGTGGTCAATATCGGCGCAGAGGAGACCAAGGGCCTTCCCTTGCAGATCGATGCAGGCGCCCTGCTCAAAAAAGCGCCGGTGAATTTCATCGGCAACGTGGAAGCCCGGGGCTTGCCCTTGGGCGAGGTGGATGTGGCGGTGGCCGACGGCTTCACCGGCAACGTCATCCTCAAATTGAGCGAGGGGCTTGGCAAATCCTTTAGCGGAGCCATTAAGGACCTGTTTAAACAGTCGCTGCTGACCAAGATCGGCTACCTTTGCGTGCGGGGGGGCCTGGACGGCTTCCGCAAGAAGATGGACTACACCGAACACGGCGGCGCGCCCCTGTTGGGCCTTACCAAGCCGGTGATCAAAGCCCACGGCAGTTCCAACGGCTATGCCTTTAAAAATGCCATCCGGCAGGCTAAGCTGTGCTGTGAAAGCGACATGATTGGCACCATGCAGAAAGCGCTGGAAGAACTCAAAACCAGCACGGCGGCAGTTGCCGAAGAATAAATGGAAGGCCCAAAAGGCGGGAGATCTGCTCCCGTCTTTTGGCGCATCCTGTGGAGGAACGAATGAAAGGAGGGTTTCCCGGTGGATTTGGAAAAACGGATTGGCTACCACTTTCGGGAAAAACAATATTTGCAGACGGCGGTCACCCATTCCTCTTATGCCAACGAGATGAAGGACCCGACCCCGTACAACGAACGGCAGGAGTTTTTGGGGGACGCGGTGCTTTCCATCGTGGTGTCCGACTACCTCTTTAAAAACTCCAGCTTGGCGGAGGGGGATTTGACCAAGCTGCGGGCGGCTCTAGTCTGTGAAAAATCCCTGTGCGGCTTCGCGGCCAAAATCGACCTGGGTTCCGCCATCCGGCTGGGCAAGGGGGAAGAGATGATGGGCGGCCGGACCCGGCCATCCATCCTGGCAGACGCCTTTGAGGCGCTGATCGCCGCCATCTACCTGGACGGCGGCATGGAGGCGGCCCGGGAGTTTGTCCTTCCCTTTGTCATGGACACCTTGGAGAGTGAGAGCAAAATCCGCTTCCACGACTACAAGACCGCCCTCCAGGAGATCGTGCAGAAAAACCCGGAGGAAAAACTCTCCTATGTGCTGGTGGAGGAATCCGGCCCTGACCACAACAAGCGGTTTGAAGTGGAAGTCCGCCTCAACTCCAACGTCATAGGCCACGGGGTGGGCAAGAGTAAAAAGGACGCCGAGCAGATGGCGGCCAAAGAGGCCTTGGAATTGATGGGGCAATGATGGGGCAATGATGGGGAAACACGCCAATGTAGCCATCTTTGTCCCCCATTTGGGATGCCCAAACCAGTGCAGCTTCTGCGACCAACGGGAAATTTCCGGGGCCGTGTCTGCCCCCACCGCCCAAGAGGTGAAGGCGGCCTGTAAACAGGCTCTCCGGCAGTTGGGGGAGGGAGCCCGGCAGGCGGAAATTGCCTTTTTTGGCGGCAGTTTCACCGCCATCGACCCGGCTTACCAGCGGGAGCTGTTGGAGGCGGCATTTTCCTTTGTGGGGCCGCAGGGCTTTGGGGGTATCCGCCTTTCCACCCGGCCGGACGCCATCGACCGGGACATCCTCTCGATGCTGAAAAGCTATGGGGTCACCGCTGTGGAGCTGGGGGCCCAGAGCATGGACGACCGGGTCCTGGAGATGAACCGGCGGGGCCACAATGCCCAGGCGGGGCGGGATGCCTCCCGGCTCATCCGGGAAGCTGGGCTGGAGCTGGGCCTTCAAATGATGTTGGGCCTCTACGGGGACAGCCCCCAAGGGGCCATGGAAACCGCCCGGGAATTCGCCGCTTTGGGGGCGGATACAGTGCGGATCTACCCCACGGTGGTGCTGCGCCGTACCCAGTTGGAAACGCTGTACCAATCGGGGGAGTACCTCCCCATGGAATTCGAGGAGGCGGTGGAACTTTCCGCCCGCCTGTTGGAATTTTTCGGGGAACAGGGGATTCGGGTCATCCGCTGTGGGCTCCACGACAGCCCGTCTTTGGAGGAGAACCGGGTGGCCGGGCCCTATCATCCCGCCTTCCGGGAGGTCTGCGAGGGGAGGATGTTCCTCCGGCGGGCTCTCCGGCTGCTGGAGGGGATGCCCCAAGGGGAGGTCACCCTTTGGGTGGAACCCCGCAACCTCTCCCGGATGATCGGCCAAAAGCGGTGCAACCTTTTGGAGTTGCAGCGACGGGGCTACCGGGTGAAGGTGAAAGCCGACCCTGCCCTTACCGGGGATGGAATCCGCATATCATTTTGATGGAAGACCGAAACGACCGCGAAAGGGGGGAATGCCGCATGCAGCTGAAAGTGCTGGAAATCCAGGGGTTTAAATCCTTTCCCGACCGCACCCGGCTGACCTTCGGCCCGGGGATCACCGCAGTGGTGGGCCCCAACGGCAGCGGGAAAAGCAACATCTCCGACGCGGTGCGCTGGGTACTGGGGGAACAGTCCAGCCGCACCCTGCGGGGCGCCAAGATGGAGGATGTCATCTTCGGCGGCACCCAGACCCGCCGCTCCCAGGGGTACGCCTTTGTGTCCCTCACCATCGACAACCGGGACCGCGCCCTCCCTATGGAAGAAGATGAGGTCACCGTGTCCCGCAAGCTCTACCGCTCCGGGGAGAGCGAATACCGCATTGGCAGCGCTCAGGTCCGGCTGCGGGACGTCTACGAGCTGTTTCTGGACACCGGCCTGGGGCGGGACGGTTACTCGGTCATCGGCCAGGGGAAGATCGCAGAGATCGTCTCCGCCAAGGACAGCGACCGGCGGGAAATTTTTGAGGAAGCTGCCGGAATCGCCAAATTCCGGTTCCGCCGCACCGAGGCGGAGCGCCGCCTGGCCGCCGCCCGGGAGAACCTGGACCGGCTGCGGGACATTTTGGGGGAGCTGGAAAGACGGGTGGAACCCCTGCGGCAGGAGAGCGAAAAGGCCAAGGAATTCCTCGTTTTAGCGGGGGAGAAAAAGACGCTGGAAATCTCCCTGTGGATGGATAACCTGCGCAAGGCCCGGGCCCTCATCCGGGCGGAGGAGGACAAAATCCTGGTGGAGCAGTCCCGCCGCAAGGAACTGGATGGGGAGATCGCCGGGGTGGAGGCTGAAATCGCCGCCCTGTACCAAAAGATGCAGGAGGCGTCGGTGCAGGCGGAGGAAGCGCGCTCCCAGGTGAAAAGCCGGGAGGAGGCCGCCGCCGCCCGCACTGCCGAGATCGCCGTGTGCGAAAACAACCGGGAGCACAACCAGCAGGCACAAAGGGAAATCGCTGCCCAGCTGGAAGAATCCGGCCAGGCCGGGGCGGAATCGGAACAGGCCATTGCCGCCCTGGAAAGCCTGATGCAGGAGAAATCTGCCGCTCTCGATGCCCTGCGTCAAGAAGGGGAGGCCCTGGGCAGGGAATTGGCTGCATCTCAGGAGGAGGGGACCGCCATCCAGCGGGAGATCGACCGGCAGCGCGCCCTGCGGGATGCGGTGTACCTGGACGTCTCCAAGGCCGGGGCGGAAAAGGATGCCTCCGCTTCCTTGTTGGAGGAGGCCCGGGCCCGGATAGAAGAAGGGGCACGGCAGGACTTCGCCTCCCTATTGGCGGAGGTGGAGGCCCAGCTGGCCCAGGCAAAAGAGGACCTCACCGCTTTGGAGGAGGAAGCCTCCGGGCTGGAAAATACCGGAAAGGGCTATCGCCTGCGGCTGGAGCGAAAGGCCGCCAAGCGGGAGGAGCTCCTCGCCCAGCGACAAAAATGGGAGGACCAGCTGCGGGAAAAATCCCAGCGGGCCCGCCTGTTGGAGGACCTGGAAAACAGCATGGAGGGCTTTGCCCAAAGTGTGAAATACATCGTAAAGCAGGGGAAGAAGGGCCTCTTGCAGGGCATTGTGGGGCCGGTCTCCCAATTGATCGCCGCCAAGGGGGAACACGCCTTAGCCATCGAAACCGCTTTAGGCGGCGCCATGCAGAATATTGTGGCTGAGGATGAGGAAGCCGCCAAGGCGGCCATCCGGCAGCTTTCCCGGGACCGGGCTGGGCGGGCCACCTTCCTGCCCCTCACCTCGGTGAAGGGAAACCGGCTGGACGTCCGCTCCCTCTCCCGCCAGGCGGGGTTTGTAGGGCTGGCCGCTGACCTGGTTACATACGATCCCCGTTTTGAAGGGGTCGTGGCCTGGCTTCTTGGCCGGGTGGTTGTGGCGGAGGATTTGGACGCCGCTGTGGCCATCGCCAAGGGGGCCAGGTATCAGTTCCGGGTGGTGTCGCTGGATGGCCAGGTGGTCAACGCAGGGGGCTCCCTCACTGGGGGTTCTACGGCAAAATCCGCCGGCGCCCTCAGCCGCCGCACCGAAATTGAAACCCTCACTCAAGAAGTGAGCGCCCTGACTGCCAAGATCGGGGAATTGGAGAAGAAGCTTCTCGCCGCCCAGGGGGAGATCGGCCGGGACCAGGCGGAATTGACCGCTCTGGAATCCCGGAAAAAGACCCTTTCCGAGGATGCCATCCGGCTGGAAAGCCGGTTGCAGCGCCTCACCCAGCGGCGGCAGGAACTGCGGGAGGCGAGGGACTTCGCCCAAGGGGAAACCCAGCGCCTCAGCGCCCGGGCCAAGGAGTTGGAGGGCCAGAACCAAGCTGCCCACCGGCTGTTGGAAGAGCTGACCGCCCGCCTTTCTGAGGTGGAAATCCAGTTGGAAACCGCCCTCCTGCGCAAGGAGAAGCACCAGGGCCTTCTGGGGGAACTCCAGGATCGCCTCTCCCAAAACAGCCTCTCCGCCCTGGCGGCAGAGAAGGATGTGGAGCGGCTTTCTGGCCGGCGGGACCAGTTGCGGCAGCAGCGGGAAAACCAGGCGAACCGGGGCCAGGAACTGATTGCCCGGGCCGAAGCCCTCGTCGGGGAAAACGCGGCCATAGGGAAGAAGATCGAGGATCTGCAAGCTCAGCGGGCCCAAAGCCAGCGACAAGCCGAGGAGCTTCGGGGGAAAATCCTGGAGCTCATGGCCCAGCGGGAGACTTGGGAAGGGGAGACCACCCAGCTGAGAGGGCGGGAAAAAGAGCTCTCCGCCAAGCGGGAAGACAGCGCCCGCAGCCTAGCCCGTTTGGAGGAGCGCAGGCTGAACCTCCAGGGGAGCTATGACGGCGTCATCCAGCGGCTGTGGGATGAGTATGAGATGACCCGCACCGAAGCGGAGGCCCTGGCCCAGCCGGTGAAGGACCTGCCCGCCGCCCAGCGCCGTTTGCAGGAGCTGAAAGGGAAGATCAAGGCCCTCGGCAATGTCAATTTGGGGGCTCTGGAGGAGTATGAAGAGGTCTCTGGCCGGTATGAGGCGCTGAAGGGGCAGGTGGAGGATGTCACCCAATCGGAGGAGGAGCTCTCTCGCCAGATCGGCGGCCTCACCCGGGAGATGCGGGAAATCTTCGCGGAAAGTTTCCAAAAAATTGCCCGCCAGTTTTCTAAAATCTTCGCCGAGCTGTTTGGCGGCGGACGCGCTAGCCTCTCCCTCACTGGGGAGGATGTGCTGGAATGCGGCATTGAAATCGCCGTTCAGCCCCCCGGCAAGGTGATTAAAAACCTTTCTGCCCTTTCCGGCGGGGAACAGGCCTTTGTGGCCATCGCCATATACTTCGCCATTTTGACCGTCAACCCCGCGCCTTTCTGCCTCCTAGACGAGATCGAAGCGGCGCTGGATGACGTGAATGTGGATAAATTTGCCCGGTACTTGCGCCGCCTGTGCGGAAAAACCCAGTTTATCGCCATCACCCACCGCCGCGGCACCATGGAGGAAGCCGACGTCCTGTATGGGGTCACCATGCAGGAAGAAGGGGTCTCCAAACTGTTGGAATTGAAGGTGAGCGAGCTGGAAAGCAAGCTGGGCATGAAATAACTATCGTGAGGTGATCCTGTGGGATTTTTTAGCAAAATCAGCGAGGGGCTCAAAAAAACAAGGGACTCCTTCGCAAAAAAGGTGGAGGCCATCACCAATTCCTTCACCACCATCGACGACGACCTGATGGATGAGCTGGAGGAGACTCTCATCCTCTCTGACGTGGGTGTGACCACTTCCCAGCACATTGTGGAGGCGCTGCGCCGCCGCATCAAGGAGCGGGGGGTCACCGATGCCCGGGAGGTCAAGGGGCTGCTCAAGGAGATCATCGCCGAGATGCTGGAGGGCGGCCAGGAGCTGAACCTCTCCACCAAGCCGGCGGTTATCCTGGTCATTGGGGTCAACGGGGTGGGCAAGACCACCACCATCGGCAAGCTGGCCCACCAGCTCAAAGAGGAGGGCAAGACCGTCCTGTTGGCGGCGGCAGATACCTTCCGGGCCGCGGCCATCGACCAGCTGGAGATCTGGGCTGACCGGGCCGGGGTGGACCTCATCAAGCACCAGGAGGGGTCAGACCCCGCCGCGGTGGTGTTTGACGCGGTAAATGCCGGCCGGGCCCGGGGGGTGGACGTCATCATCTGCGACACCGCCGGGCGGCTCCACAACAAGAAAAACCTGATGGATGAACTGGCCAAAATCAGCCGGGTCATTGCCCGGGAACTGCCGGACAGCGCGCTGGAGACCCTGCTGGTGCTGGATGGCACCACCGGCCAGAACGCCCTCAACCAGGCAAAGCTGTTTGGGGAGGCCGCCGGCCTCACCGGCATCGTGCTGACCAAGCTGGATGGCACCGCCCGGGGCGGCGTGGTCATCGGTATCAAGGAAGAATTGAAAATCCCGGTGAAATACATCGGCGTGGGCGAGGGCATCGACGACCTGCGGCCCTTTGACCCGGTGGACTTTGCCGACGCGCTGTTCGGGGAGGAGTCCTCTAAGGAGATTCCACAAGAGGAAGCCCCCATCCCCCAGGAGGAGGAATAATCATGGAAATCATTGTAGCAACCCGCAACCAAGGCAAGATGCGGGAATTCGCCCGCATCTTGGAAGAATTCGGCTGCACCGTCATCGGCATGGAAGAGGCCGGGGTGGACATGGAGATTGAGGAGGACGGCTCCACCTTTGGGGAGAATGCCACCATCAAGGCCATGACCATCCACAAGGTGACCGGCAAGCCGGCCATCTCCGACGACTCCGGCTTGTGTGTCGATTACCTGGACGGCCGCCCCGGGGTATACTCCGCCCGGTACCAAGGGGAGGACACCCCCTATCCCGAAAAGATCGCCGCCTTGCTGGCGGAGCTGAAGGACGCCGCCCCCGAGGAGCGCACTGCCCGGTTCACCAGCGCCATCTGCTTTGTGGGAGAGGATTCCACTCCTCATCTCTTTGAGGCCAGCTGCGAAGGGACCATCGGCTATGAGTGCCGTGGGGAGAATGGCTTCGGATACGACCCCATCTTCTACGTGGGGGAGAGGAGCTTTGCCCAACTCTCCGGCGAGGAAAAGGACGCCATGAGCCACCGGGGCAAAGCCCTGCGACTCTTTGCAGAAGAGCTGCCTCAATTATTAAAATAAACAACTAGGAGAATGCAAGTGATCACATCAAAACAACGCGCAAAACTCAAATCCCTGGCCAACCCGATGGAGACCATCTTCCAAATTGGGAAATCCGGCATTTCGGAAGCTACGGTGAAGCAGGTGAACGACGCCCTCACTGCCCGGGAGCTGATCAAGCTGCGGGTGCTGGAAACCGCCCCCGCCTTCGCCCAGGAGACGGCACAGGAGCTGGCCGCCCTGACCGGCTCTGAGGTGGTGCAGGTCATCGGCACCCGGATCGTCCTGTACCGCCGCAATGACAAAGACCCCAAAATCGAGCTGTAACTAAGGGAGGCGCAGCCTATGAAAATCGGCGTTTTCGGCGGCACCTTTAACCCCATCCATCAAGGACATCTGTCGCTGGCCACCCAATTTGCAGACCGGCTGGGGTTGGACAGGGTATTGCTCATCCCCACGGCCATCCCGCCCCACAAGTCGGCACAGGACCTTGCCCCAGCGGAGCACCGGCTGAACCTCTGCCGTCTGGCCGCCAAAACCGATCCCCGGTTTGTCCCCTGCGATTTGGAGCTGCGGAGGGAGGGCCCCAGCTATACGGTGATGACCCTGCGGGAACTGCGGAACGCTTATCCCAAGGAGGATGAATTCTTCCTCCTGATGGGGTCGGATATGTTTTTGACCTTTGAAAGCTGGTATATGGCCGGGGAGATCGCCCTTCTATGCACCCTTTGCGGCGGCGCCCGGGACGGGGGAGAGCTGGAAGCCCTCCAGGCTAAGGAGAAAGAGTACCGCGCCCGCGGCTGGAGCTGCCGGGTACTGGACATCCAGGTAAAGCCCCTCTCTTCCACCCAGGTGCGGAAGAAGATCCGTCAAGGGGAGCCGGTGGAAGGGTTTCTGCCGCCCCAGGGGGAGGAATACATCCGCCAAAACGGCCTCTATGGATTGGACCCGGGCAAGTATGTGTACGACATCGGGGGGTATGTGGCGCAGATGAAAACCCTGTTAAAGGACAGCCGCCGCATCCACTCCCTGTATGTGGCAAAGCAGGCGGTCCGCCTGGCCAAGCGCTGGGGGGAGAATGAAACCTATGCCTTAGTGGCGGGCCTTCTCCACGATATTCAGAAGAACGTCCCCGGCGACGAGCAGTTGCAAAGGATTGTAAATTCTGATATAATTTTTGAGAAAACTTTGCCGCAGCAGCCCAAACTTTGGCACGCGGCGGCGGGGGCCATCTACCTGCGGGATGCATTAAACATCCACAACCTTCAAATACTAAATGCAGTGCGGTATCACACCACTGGCCGGGCAAATATGACCCGGCTGGAGCAGATTGTCTACCTGGCCGATTTGACCTCCAAAGACAGAACATACGGCGGGGTGGAAAAGATGCGCGATTTGGCGGATACTTCCTTGGATGACGCAATGCGGGAGGCGATGGAGTTTATCATGGGCGACCTTTTGCAGAAAAAGGCGCTGATCAACTCCGATACGCTGGGCGCTTACAATTGTTATGTTGTGCGCTGAATAAGGGAGGCGCGGCATTTGGCCGGTGGGTTCAACAAGTTTCGGTGGCTTCTCATCCCTGTACTGTTGGGGGTGACGGTGTTTTTTCTGCGCTGGCCTGGGGCCGCGGTTCCGGATGGGCCGGACTCCCCTGGGGAGAGGGAAATGGAGTTTGAACCCCTCTCAGCGAAAGCGGTGACGGTGTTGGGCTGCGGCATCGACGAGACCGGTATGCTCACCGACGTGATCATCCTGGGCCGCTTTGACCTGGAAACCGACCGTATCAGCCTTTTGCAAATCCCCCGGGATACCTATATCGGGGACGGGTATGTCACCGGCAAGATCAACGCGGTCTACGGCCATCCCAAGGGGGACAGCGGCATCCAGGAGCTGAAAACACTGGTGGAAAAGCAGCTCCAGCTCCCCATCGACTACACAGCGACTATCACCCTTTCTGGCCTGCGAAGCATGGTGGACGCCATGGGCGGGGTGGAGGTGGAGGTCCCCTTCCAGATGGAGTACCTGCCCGGCATGGTGCTGGAGGAGGGGAAACAGCGGCTGAATGGAGAGCAGGCGGAGTGGTTTATCCGGTACCGCAAAGGCTATGCCACTGGCGATATCGGCCGCCTGGGCGCTCAGAAGGAGTTCCTTCACGGGGTATTAGATGCGGTGCGGCGGGAAGGGCGGCTCAAGTCCATCCAAATCCTTTTGGACCACGCCGGCGAGGTGAAAACCGACCTGCCCCTCGGGCAGATGGCCAGCCTTGCCAACCGGGCTTACCAGGTTCCGGACAGCGGGGTGGAGTTCTATCTGCTCCCAGGCCGGGGGACTTATCACAACGGCTACTCGGTCTATGAAGCGGATCGGGAAGCCCTGGCGGATCTTTTGAATGAAGCGTTCCGCCCGGTGGGGGAGGAAGTTCCCCCATCCCAGCTGGAGGTGGCCGCAGTGCCGCTCCCGCCGCCTGAGCCGGAAGAACCGGCCAGTGAGGAAGAACAACCCATAGAAGAATCGGCCGGTGAGGGGAACTTACCGGGCGATTTGATAGAGAATCCCAGCGCTTTTCCCACAGATTAGGCGTATGGGACGGTAAAGGAGGGGAAAAGATGACAGCATTGGAACTGGCAAAAAAGGTTGCCGCCCTGCTGGATGCCAAAAAAGCCAAGGATGTAGAAGCCATTGATATCAATGGCCTGACCACCATCGGCGATTATTTTGTGGTGGCTTCGGGCAGCAGCACCTCCCAGACCAAAGCGCTGGCCGACGAGGTGGAGGAAAAACTCTCCCAGCTGGGCGTTGAGCCCAAACGGGTGGAGGGGTATAATTCCGCCGCCTGGATTTTGCTCGATTACAGCGATGTGATCGTCCATGTGTTTCTGGAGGAGGCCCGGGAGTTTTATTCGCTGGACCGACTATGGGCGGACGCGCCTCGCGTCGATCTGTCGGATGTGCTGACCCAGGACTGATTCCTGCCCGCTGTGACACAAAATCCATGCCGAACGGCATTTGGGAGGTACCTACATTGAAATATGAGTTTGCGGCCATTGAACAAAAATGGCAAAAAATTTGGGCGGACAAGCATGTCTTTGCCGCCACCAACGATTACACCAAGCCGAAATATTACGCCTTGGTGGAGTTCCCCTACCCCTCGGGGCAGGGCTTACACGTGGGCCATCCCCGCTCCTATACCGCCCTGGACATCGTGGCGCGCAAACGCCGCCTGGAGGGGTACAACGTGCTGTATCCCATGGGGTGGGACGCCTTTGGCCTGCCCACTGAGAACTTCGCCATTAAGAACCACATCCACCCGGAGATTGTCACCCGGCAGAATGTGGCCCGCTTCAAATCCCAGCTCCAGTCTCTCGGTCTCTCCTTTGACTGGGACCGGGAAATCAACACCACCGACCCCAGTTACTACAAATGGACCCAGTGGATTTTCCTCCAGCTGTTTAAACACGGCCTGGCCTATAAAAAGGAGATGAACGTCAACTGGTGCACTTCCTGTAAAGTGGTTCTGGCCAACGAGGAGGTCGTGGGCGGCGTCTGCGAGCGCTGCGGCGGCCAGGTCATCCACAAGGTAAAAAGCCAGTGGATGCTGAAAATCACCGAATATGCCCAGCGGCTGATCGACGACCTTGATATGGAGGGTCTGGATTACATAGACCGGGTCAAGACTTCCCAGAAGAACTGGATCGGCCGCTCCACCGGCGCAGAGGTGACCTTTGCCACCACCGCCGGCGATGACCTGCTTATCTACACCACCCGCCCAGATACCCTGTACGGCGCCACCTACATGGTCATGTCGCCGGAGCACCCCTTCCTGGAGAAGTGGGCGGACAAGATCGCCAACCTGGAGGAGATCAAGGCCTACCAGCAGCAGGCGGCCCAAAAGTCCGACTTTGAACGCTCAGAAGTGAACAAGGACAAGACTGGCATCCGCATCGACGGGGTGCGGGGCATCAACCCCGTCAACGGCAAGGAGATCCCCATCTTCGTCTCCGATTATGTGCTGATGACCTACGGCACCGGCGCCATCATGGCGGTCCCCGGTCACGACACCCGGGACTGGGAGTTCGCCAAAAAGTTCGGCCTGCCCATCGTTGAGGTGGTCAAAGGCGGCGATGTGGAGAAGGAAGCCTTCACCGACTGCGAGACCGGCATTATGGTCAACTCCGGCATGCTGGACGGCCTGACAGTGGAAGAGGCCAAGAAGAAGATCATCGCCTGGCTGGAAAAAGAAGGAAAAGGACAGCCCAAGGTCAACTACAAACTGCGTGACTGGGTGTTCTCCCGCCAGCGTTACTGGGGCGAACCCATCCCCATTGTCTATTGCGAGAAGTGCGGCTATGTTCCCCTGCCGGAGAGTGAGTTGCCCTTGACCCTGCCTGAGGTGGAAAGCTATGAGCCCACCGAAAATGGCGAATCCCCCTTGGCGAAGATGGACGCCTGGGTCAACACCACCTGTCCCTGCTGCGGCGGCCCCGCCAAACGGGAGACCGACACCATGCCCCAGTGGGCAGGCTCCTCCTGGTACTTTATGCGCTACTGCGACCCCACCTGCGACACTGCTTTGGCTGCTAAAGAGGCCCTGGACTACTGGCTGCCGGTGGACTGGTACAACGGCGGCATGGAGCACACCACTCTGCACCTGCTCTACTCCCGGTTCTGGCACAAATTCCTCTATGACATCGGTGTAGTCAGCTGTCCCGAACCCTATGCCAAACGGACAAGCCACGGTATGATCCTGGGCGAAAACGGGGAGAAGATGAGCAAATCCCGGGGCAATGTGGTCAACCCCGATGACATTGTCAAGGAATACGGCGCCGATACCATGCGCCTCTATGAGATGTTCATTGGCGATTTTGAGAAGAGCGCCCCTTGGAACACCTCCTCCATTAAGGGCTGCAAACGGTTCCTGGAGCGTATCTGGGGCCTGCAGGATGTCCTCACCGATGGGGAGGGATACTCTAAGGAGCTGGAAACCTCTTTCCACAAGACCATCAAGAAGGTCAGTGAGGATATCGAGGAGATGAAGTTCAACACCGCTATCGCGGCGATGATGAGCCTGCTCAACGAAATCACCGACAAGGGGAGCATCACCCGTGGGGAGTTTAAAACTTTCCTCCTGTTGCTCAATCCCTTTGCCCCCCATATTGCGGAAGAACTCTGGGAGGTCTGCGGCTTCGGCGGCATGATCACCGACCAGAAATGGCCCTCCTATGATGAGGCAAAGTGCAAGGATGCCAGCGTGGAGATCGCAGTGCAGGTGAACGGCAAGGTAAAGGCCCGTGTGGTCATTCCCGCCGATTGCAGCAACCAGGATGCCATTGCCGCCGCCAAGGCCAATGAGTCCATCGCAGCGGCCATAGCAGGCAAAACAGTGGTCAAGGAGATCTGTGTCCCCGGCAAATTGGTCAACATCGTGGTAAAATGATCGCAAAGCGATCATTGGGGAAGAAATCCCTGTCAGGGTGCGGCCCTTCCTGCGGCAAAGCCGCATCGGGATTTTTCCAGTTTATGTAGACTTTATATTTAAAATAATCAGTTCCGCTGGGTCTTGCTGCCCCTCTGGATGAAAGGGTTCTCTTCAAAAAAGAATTTGGAAGAAACTTGTATTCAATGGGGGCAAAGGTATTGACATCCTAGTGCATGATATTGTATAATATTCGATGTTATCCACTTGGGATAAAAACTCCTGCCGGTTGGGCGTAAGGAGGGATATTGTAAATGGCAGAAATTCGTATTAAAGATAACGAGTCTTTGGATAGCGCTCTTAGAAGATTTAAGAGACAGTGCGCTAGAGCTGGCGTTCTGGCTGAGGTTCGCAAAAGAGAGCACTACGAAAAACCTTCCGTCAAACGGAAAAAGAAGTCTGAAGCTGCTCGGAAACGCAAATTCAAATAGGGTTTGTGTCCTCTAAGGAAGAGAAAAGCGAACGGGGTTATTCCCGTTCGCTTTTTTTCGTATGATAAAAAACAAATCCCCTAAAGAGAAGGGGGAAATGTCTTCCTCCACCTAGGCGGGGAAGGGGTAGGATATACAAGAACGCCCCGTGGAACGTTTGCGTCCCGCGGGGCGTTTTGCTTTTTTAGTGGCTCCGGTCGGTATAATGGGTGTGGAGCAGTTCATGGGCCAGATGGCCGTTGGGCTCGCCCAGGAATTCATCGTACAGGGCGAGAATTTCCGGGTTTTTGTGGGACTGGCGGATTTTGCTGTCCTTATCCACCTTGTAGAGGCCGGTCATCCGGTTGGAGCGGATAGCCGCAGTGGTGCGGAAGGGCTGCCCGCCGCCGCCTACACAGCCGCCTGGGCAGCACATGATCTCAATGAATTGGTAGTCGGCCTCACCGGCGCGAACTTTATCCATCAAGATTTTGGCGTTGGAGAGGCCATTGGCAACTGCAACTTTCACGGTGGTGCCATCCAAATCCAAAGAGGCTTCTTTGATGCCCTCATGACCCCGCAGTTCGTTAAAATCAAGACTCTGGGGCTCTTTGCCGGTGACAATCTCATAGACGGTGCGGACTGCGGCCTCCATGACCCCTCCAGAGGTGCCGAAGATGGCTCCCGCACCGGAGGCAAGGCCCAACGGACTGTCAAACTCTTCTTCCGGCAGGGCGCCAAATTGGATGCCGGCCAGGCGGATCATCTTAGCCAATTCCCGGGTGGTAAGGACCACATCTACATCCTGGTAGCCGCTGGAGTTCATCTCCGGCCGCTGAGCCTCGTATTTCTTAGCCACGCAGGGCATAATGGAGACCACGAACATCTTCTCCCGGGGGATTTCCATTTTGTCGGCGTAATAGGTCTTAGCCACTGCGCCAAACATCTGCTGGGGGGATTTGCAGCTGGAGACAAGATCCAGCAGGTCAGGATATTTCTTCTCCACATAGTTGATCCATCCGGGGCTGCAGGAGGTGATCATCGGCAGATTTTTGCCGCTCTTGAGGCGGGAGAGAAGCTCGTTACCCTCCTCCACAATGGTCAGGTCGGCGGAGAAGTTGGTGTCAAACACCTTGTCAAAGCCCAGGCGGCGCAGGGCGGCCACCATCTTGCCGGTGGCAATAGCCCCTTTCTCCATGCCGAACTCCTCGCCGATGGCCACACGGACCGCAGGTGCGGTCTGGACCACCACGTGGAGGTCTTTGTTGGAGAGGGCGTCCCACACCTTTTGGGTGTCGTCTTTCTCATAGAGGGCGCCCACCGGGCAGGCGGCAATGCACTGGCCGCAGTAGACACAGGGGGATTCGCTCAAAGGCTTTTCAAAAGCGGTGGTGATTTTAAAGCCGGTAGAGCGGCCGGAATAGCCGATGGCATTGACCTCCTGAACCGCCTGGCAGGCGTCCACACAGCGGCCGCAGCGGATGCATTTGCTCATATCCCGGACCATGGCGGGATTGCTCAAATCTTTGGGGACAGGGCGGTAGACCGGGTCAAAGGCGTTTTTGCGGATGCCGAACTCCTCCGCCAGGGTTTGGAGCTCGCACTTGCGATTGCGCTCGCAATGGAGGCAGTCCTGGGGATGGTTGGCCAGCAGCAGCTCCAAAATCGTGCGGCGGGCCCGGCGGACCCCTTCGGTGTTGGTAAAGATGTCGCCGCACTCGTCCACAATGTTATTGCAGGCGGTTTTCAAGCGGCGGCTCCAGGTGTCTTCCACCACACAGATGCGGCAGAAAGCCCGGACGGTCAAGTCGGGGTGATGGCACAGGGAGGGGATTTTAATGCCGATTTTTTTAGCGGCCTCCATAATAGTTGTGCCGGAGGGCACAGTGACCGGGATGCCGTCGATTTTGACAGTAACCATTTTGTTGGGATCAATATGCATAGGTATCACCATTCTTTCTGCTGTTGAAGCACACAGGGCAGACGCCATTGATGTGGGCGATAAATTCTTCCCGGGCGTGGATGAGGCAGGAATCCAGGGCGGTGGTAGCAGACTGGCCAAGGCCGCAGGAGGAAGCCATCGCCATGGTGAGGGAGAGCCGCTCCAGCCGTTCAAAGTCCTGCATGGTGGCCACACCGTCGGAGAATTTTTGGAGGATCAGGCGGATCTGGCGGTTGCCTTCCCGGCAGGGGACGCATTTGCCGCAGCTTTCATGGATGAAGAAGTCGGCCACCTTTTTCAGGTAATCGATGATGCAGACCGATTCATCCAGCACCACCACTGCGCCGGAACCTACCGAAAGTCCCACCTTTTTCAGGGCATCGTGGGAGTAGACGGTGTCCAGCTGATGGGGGAAACCGATGGGGCCGGATTGGCCGCCCAGGTGGTAGAATTTCAATTCCTTGCCGCCGGGGATGCCCCCGCCCAGCTCGGGATCATAGATGATGTCCCGCAGGGTAACCCCGTGCATGGGGATTTCATAGGTGCCCCGATTGTTGACATTGCCGGAGAGGCAGATGAGCTTGGTACCGCCGCTGTTCTCCGAACCCAGTTCCAGGAACTGTTTGCCGCCCATGGAAAGGATGACCGGGATGCCCGCAAAGGACTCCACGTTGTTCACCAAGGTGGGCATGGAGAAGAGGCCAACCTCCGCTAGATGGGGCGGTTTGACCCGGGGCCGTCCGGTTTTGGCTTCAATGGAGTTGAGTAGGCCGGAGTTCTCGCCGCAGATATAAGCGCCGGCGCCGGACACGATGTGAACTCGGAAGGAGAAATCCGTCCCGCAGATGTTGTCCCCTAAGAATCCAGCAGACTCCGCATTGGCGATAGCGGCCTGGAAGATCCGCTGGATTTCTCGGTATTCGCCGCGGATGTAGATGTAACCGTCGTGGGAATCAAAGACATAGCCGGCGATCAGCATGCCCTCGATGACCAAGAGAGGGTCTTTTTCCAGCAAGACTTTGTCCTTAAAGGTGCCGGGCTCGCCCTCATCGGCATTGCAGACGATGTATTTGGGGAAGGTGGGGATCTCATAGAGTTGCTTCCATTTTTTACCCGCTGGGTAAGAAGCGCCGCCGCGGCCTAGAAGCTTGGCGTCCATCACCTCGTTGATGATCTCCATAGGCTCCATAGCCAGCGCCTTGCGGAAGGCTTCAAAGCCGCCGGTGGCCACATACTCCTTGACCGAGTCCGGCCGGATTCTGCCGCAGCGCGCTGTCAGAACAGACATGGTTTTTGGCATGTGAAAAACATCCTTTCCTTCGATTTGGGGTCTAGCCCTCCAGGTTGTTGGTCAGGTCGGAGAGGATCTTGCGGATCTTCTCCTCGGTCAGGTTGCCATAGACCCGGTCACCGATTTTGATTACCGGGCCGATGTCACAGGCGCCGACACAGGGCATGTATTGAAGGGTAAACAAGCCGTCCGCTGTGGTCTGGCCGAAGTTGATCCCCAGCTCCTGGCGAAGGAACTGGGCAATCCGGTCGGATTTGGAGACGTAGCAGGGGGCATTGTTGCAGACCTCAATGAGGAAGCGGCCCCGGGGCTTTGTCTCCAACATGGCATAGAAGGTCAGGATGTCGTACAGCTTCACCAGGGGGATGCCCATTTCCCGGGAAACAATCTCTGCGGCCTCCTCACTGATGTAGTTTTTGCCTGAGGCCTTTTGGATGTCCAGGAGAATGGACAGCAACTTTTGTTGGTCGCGGCCCTGTTCGTCCAGAATTTTGGTGATTTGCATTTCGAACTGGTTGGCCATGGTGCTTCCTCCTTGTGGATTTTTTTGAATGTTAAGAAGAAATTTCTTGCAAAATACAGCTGCGGTACAAGACTAGCAAAGGTATCAAATTTCGATTTTTTCTATCTTAATTTGCTTCCCATTGATGATACCTATTATAAGAGGAGAGGCTAAAGCAGTCAATAGATACAACATAAAAATAAAAGTTCCCAATCCATTGTTTGTCAAGTGTTGAACAATATGGGGGAAAATGCATATTCTTCAAGAGAAATGCATGCATCCTGCATTTTTCAGCGCAGGAGCCGACCCGGGGAAGGTCTGGCATCCCTCCCCAGCGGCAAATACAGATAAAAAACTGCTGGGGAGAAAAGGAGCTAACTCCATTATCGCACAACTCATATTTGGGTGCAATTGATGAAAAATAGAAATAAAACTGAACTTTTGTAGATATTTTGATAAACAAAGGGAAAGGAGACCATTTGGATGGAATCCAACGTCAAAAGGCAGGTTTTGCCCGATCCCAATGGCTTTCCTAGGAAGGGGGCTATTCCAGATATTTCTGGAACCAGTCTGTCATCTCCTTCAAGCGGCGGATGCGGTGCCTCGGAGTGCCGCTGCGGCTCAGCTCATGGTTTTCCCCGTGAAACAGGCAAAGGCGCGTCTGTACCCCGTGGAGCTTGAGGGCGGTGAACATCTGGAGCCCTTCGGCCATCCAGCAGCGGAAATCCTGGTCAGAATGGAGAAAAAGGGTAGGGGTTTTTACCTGGCTGGCGTATTTGAGGGGGGAACAGTCCCACAGTGGAGTGGGGTCCGGCCAGGGCATCCCCCCAACTTGGTCGGCGTTGTAGTAGTAGCCGATGTCGGTGGTGAGGATTTTGGTGATCCAGTTGGAAATACTCCGCTGGGAGACGGCACAGGCGAACCGGTGGGTGTGGCCGATGATCCAGTTGGTCATATACCCCCCGTAGCTGCCCCCGGTCACCCCCAGCCGCTCCCGGTCGATTTGGGGATACGCCTCCAAGACCTGGTCGGTAAAGTCCATAAAATCCTCATAATCTACCCGGCCGAACTGGTTCCGGATGTCTGAGAAGGCGTCGCCCCGGCCATCGCTGCCCCGGGGATTGACATAAAAGACAAAATACCCCTTGGCAGCCAGAACCTGCATCTCGTGGAGGAAGGCAGCGCCATAGGCGGTTTTTGGCCCGCCGTGGATGCTGAGTATGCCCGGATAAACTCTGCACTCATCAAAGTCCGCCGGAGGGATTACCCAGCCATCCAGACGCAGGCCCTTTTTTTCAATGGGGAAATAAACGGGTTCACAAACCGTATGGCTGTTCCGGTATTCCTCGTTGCAGGCGGTCAACTGGGTCTCCACCCCATCCCGGAGGCAATACAGCTCCTGTAGGCGGGTGCCCCGGGTGCCGATGAAGTAATACTCCCCCTCTTTGCCCCGGGCGAAGCACTCGATGGAGCCATTGTCCCGGCCCAGAAGGGAGATCCGGCCATCTTGGGAGAGGGTGGCGATGTAGTCACTGCCGCCCCGGGTTGTGATGTAGGAAAAAGTATCCCCTTCCAGGGAGAAACCGCTGCCGCCGCCCAGCTTGCAGTCCAAGGTCATGGAGCTGTGGATGCTGAAGTCGTTCTCTGCAAGTAAAACGAGGCGCCCCTCCCGCACCCAATAAAAATTGGGGGACTCATTCATGGCATAGCGCTTCATGTCGGTGGCGGCCAGGAAGATTTCCTCCCCCCAGAAGCCGGCATACTCCATTTTATAGACCCCGTCCTCCACCAGAACCTGGTGGGAGCCGCGCTGGATGTGGTAGCGGGTAAGGGCGCTGGTCAGGTTGTATTTCTCCCGGTAGGTGCTGGAGATGTAGAGGACTTCCTCCCCCTGGACTTGGTAGAAGCTGACGTTTTCCAGCTCCCCAGTGATGGGCCGCAGTTCCCCAGAGGAACGGTCGTAGAAATAAAGCCGCTGCCGCCACTTGCTGGTATACCCCCTGCCGTTGGAGCAGTAGGGAATTTCATCCAGGACGGTGTAGTCCTTCCCTTCCCGGAGGCAGGCGGCCTGTTCTTCTTGGGACAAGGCGTGGAAATCGGGCAGGGTGCTGTTGGTGCGGGCCAGCAGCACAAAGCGCCGGCTGTCCAGCGGCTTAGCGGAAATGACTTCCAGCGGGATGCGCATATGCTCACAGGCTTCACCGCCCCGGATGTCGATGGCGTAGAAAGCTGTCCAAGGCTCACCTTGGGCTTTTTTCTTCCGCAGTTCTGGGTCCCGCAGGCCGGGGAAAAGGATGGTGGAGCCATCCAGCCAGAAGAAGCTCTTTTCCCTCCCGCCGGAAGTGAGCATCCGGGTGGTTTGGCTCACGGTGTCGTAGAGATAGAGGCTGCCGATATAGCTGTTTTGATCGCTGGCAGCCTGCTGCACCACAAAAGCGATGTGCCGGTTGTCGGGGGACAGGGCGAGACCGGAGAGATACCGGTACTCCAACAGGTCTTGTATTTCAATAGGTTTCATAAGAAATCTCCTTGGGGCGGCGGGCCGCCGTTGTATTGATAAAATCGATTACACAGGCAAATTGGATTTGATTTTATTATCGCATGGCATTCGATTTGGCACAATAGACGGGAAAGAGAAATAGCAGAGGGATGTTTGTATATATTTTTTTGCTTTGGGGAAAACACGGCCAATTGAGGAAAGATGCCCCTAGTATTGGGGAAGTCTAAAACGCAAAAACGGGATGGCGCGGCTTTTGCCGCGCCATCCCGCTTGGAAACAGGAACGCTATTTCAGGAATTTTTCAAACCAATTGGTGATCTCGTCCAGGCGGCGGATGCGGTGGTTGGGCTTGCCGCCGCGGCTCAGCTCGTGGTTCTCGCCGTGGAACATGCACAGGCGGCTTTCCACCCCGTGGAGCTTGAGTGCGGTGAACATCTGGAGCCCTTCCACCAGCCAGCAGCGGTAGTCCTCATCTGAGTGGATAAATAAGGTGGGGGTTTTCACCTGGTCGGCGTATTTAAGGGGGGAATGCCACCACATTTTTTCCACATTGTCCCAGGTGTTGGCCGCCATCTGGTCGTCGCCAAACCGGTAGCCGATGTCAGTGGTGTTGGAAAAAGACACCCAGTTGGAGATGCTCCGCTGGGAGGCTGCACAGGCGAACCGGTCGGTGTGGCCGATGATCCAGTTGGTCATAAAGCCGCCGTAGCTGCCGCCGGTAACTCCCATGCGGGCGGTGTCGATGGCAGGGTATTTGGCGATGACCGCATCGGTGAACTTCATCAGGTCGTCGTAGTCATAGGTGCCATAGGCGCCTCGCAGTTCAGCGAAGGCGTCGCCCCGGCCGTCGCTTCCCCGGGGATTCATAAAGAAGACAAAGTATCCCATGCCGGCCCAAGCCTGCATCTCATGGAAGAAGACGGTGCCAAAGGCAGTCTTGGGACCGCCGTGGATGTCGATAACCGCCGGGTACTTCTTACTGGGATCATAACCGTAGGGAGGGATGACCCAGCCCTCCAGGGTGATGCCATCGTTCTCAAAGAAGCAGGGCTCAGGGGTGGCGATGGCGTGGGCTGTGAAGTACTCCTCGTTGAAGGAGGTCATCCGCTTTTCCTCTTTGCCGCACAAGCTGTACAGCTCGGGGAGGCGCATGCCCCGCTGGCCGATAAAGTAGAAGCAGTCATCGCCCAGGTCAAAATCATCGATGGAGCCGATGGGTTCGCCGATGAGCTCCACCTTGTCACAACCCAAAGTCACTTTGCCAATGTGGTTGGCATGGCCCCGGGTGGTGATGAAGAAGAGGCTATCGCCACTGGTGTGGTAACCGCCGTATTTGCCCAGCTTCACGTCGGAGCCCAAGGTGCTGGCGATGCTGTAATCGTTCTCCGCAATCAGTTCCAAGCCCTTTTCGCCAACCACATAGAAGTTGTAGGCGGTGTTCATGCCATGGGCTTTGCGGTCGGTGGCCGCCACGATGATCTTATCCCGCAGGAAGTCGGCATAGCCCAGTTTCAAATCCTCATCCTGGCAGACGAGGGTTTTCTTTTCGCCGGAGGCGATGTCATACAGGTAAAGGCCGCTGGCCTGGTCCAGGATGTCGTCGTAGCTGGTGGAGATGTAGAGGAGTTTGCCGTCTTTGGTTTTGAGGAGGCCCACCGTCTCATTCTCCGCGGTGACAGGGGTCAGCTTCCCGGTGGACTTGTCAAAAAGGTAGAGGCGGTTGCGGTCCTTGTTGACAAACCCCGCGCCGTTGCTCCAGTAGGGGAGCTCGTCTAGGACCTCATAATCCTTCTCCGCTTTCCGGTCGGCGATGGCTTTTTCTTTTTCTTCGCCGCAAAGGCTGTGGAGGTCGGGGGCGTATTTGTTGTATTTGGCGGTGAGGGCAAACAGGTCGCCGCCCAGGGGTTTGACTGCGGTCACCGAGAGGGGGACCCGCATAAACTCGACTGCTTCGCCGCCGGTGACGTCGATGGAATAGTAGACCGTCCAGGGCTCGCCTTTTTTGGAGGCTTCCGTCAGAGCTTTATTCCGCTTGGCCGAGGGGAAGATCAGGGTGGTGTCATCCAGCCAAGTGTAGGACTTGCCATCCCCCTGGGAGGTGAGGCGGCGGACAGCGCCGCTGGCGATCTCATAGAGGTAGATATCCCCATCGTAATCGTTGTCCTTGCCGTTTGCTTTCTGTACAACCAGAGCAGCGCGGGTCTTGTCGGGGGACAGGGTCAGGGAAGACAGAAAATGGAACGAGAAAAGATCTTGGATTTTTACATTTTCCACGGAAAAGACCTCCTTCTGTCGATGTGAACGGATTTTGTAATTTCATTATCGCACATTATAAGGATAGTTTGCAATAGAACAACCTTAGAATCGACGCTGGAAATCTTGTGTATATTGCTTTTGTAGATGGGGGAGAAAGCAATCAGGTTTGGAACTATTGACGATGTGATGTGCACGGTGAGAGGACGGTGTGATTCCCACAGCAGCATGAGGGAGAAGGCTCCGTTTAAAGACGGCCTGGCTTCATGGCGGGACGGATATTTGCGGAGGGTCAAAACCGAAAGATGGTGGCTATGGGAAGGGTTTTGTGCTACAATAATCGCAAAGAGATTATTGGGGAAGAAATTTCTATCGGGCGGAGCGCCCTCCTGGGGCAAAGCCCCACCGAAATTTTTCCTGTTTGTGCAGACTTTATGCTACAATAATCGCAAAGAGATTATTGGGGAAGAAATTTCTGTATTTCTTGGGGAAGATAAAGGGGAGAAGGGGCCGGCGCCTTTTTGAAGCTCCCAATCCAACTAGACAAACAAAAAATGGCGGAGGACAATATGCCCATCTTTTACCCGACAATTGATGTAAGAGGGGTCTGCGATATCACCCTAGAACTGCTGGGCCGTCTGGGGGTCCGGGCCTTGATTTTAGATGTGGACAACACCTTGACCACCCATGACAACCCCGTCCCCTCCCAAGGGGTGCGGGAGTGGCTGGCGAAGATGCGGCAGGCGGGAATCCCTATGATGATCGTATCCAACAACCACTATGAACGGGTCAAGCCCTTTGCCCAATTGCTGGGCCTCCCCTTTGTAGAGGACGGCAGGAAGCCCTTATCCAGTGGGATGAGCCGTGCGGCCCAGTCTATGGGGGTCTCCCCGCGGGAGATCGCTGTGGTGGGGGATCAAATCTTTACCGATATCCTGGGGGGGAACCTGTTTGGGGCAAAGACCATCCTCGTTCAGCCCATCGAGCTGGAGGACAAGCCCTTTTTCAAATGCAAACGGTTTTTGGAAAAAGGGGTGCTCCGCCGCTATCAAAGGAGGAAGACAAGATGATTCGTTTTGGGCCTGCGGGCAATTCCGACAGCTTTAAGGCTATGGGGTATAAAAAGACCATCCAGGTGCCGGAATATGTGGAAAAAATGGGGCTCAACGCCTATGAGTACCAGTGTGGCCGGGGGGTGCGCATCAGCGAGGAAGCCGCCCGGGAGCTGGGGGAGGAGGCAGCCCGCCGGGGCATCGCCCTTTCGCTGCATGCGCCCTATTACATCTCCCTCTCCAGTTTGGAGGAGGAGAAGCGGGAAGGCAGCGTGGATTACATCCTCCAATCGGCCAAAGCGGCCAGCGCCATGGGGGCCACGCGGGTGGTGGTGCACTCCGGGTCCTGTGCCAAAATCTCCCGGCAGCAGGCGCTGGAGTTAGCGGGGGACACACTGCGAAAGGCCCTGCGCGCCCTGGATGAAAACGGCCTTTCCCATATCCGGCTCTGCCCGGAGACTATGGGCAAGGTCAACCAGCTGGGCACTTTGGAGGAGGTGGTGGAACTCTGCCGCATCGACGAGCGGATGCTCCCCTGCATTGACTTTGGCCACCTCAACGCCCGGACCTTCGGGGGGCTCAAGGAATTTTCCGATTACAAGCGCGTCTTTGACCACATTGAGGACCGGTTGGGAGTCAGCCGCCTGCGGGAGTTCCACTCCCACTTCTCTAAGATCGCGTATACCGAAAACGGAGGGGAAAAGATGCACCTCACTTTTGCGGACACCGTCTACGGCCCGGATTTTGACCCGGTGGCAGAGCTCTTGGTGCAGAAAAACTGCGCCCCCACCATCATCTGCGAATCCGCCGGCACCCAGGCGGAGGATGCTGCCCAAATGTTCGCCGTTTACCGGGAAAAGGCGGCCAAACAGTCCTAATCGTTGGTTAAGCAGGCAAATTTGCATGCAAAAGCCCCATTTTAGGGGAAAAACAGCAAAAATATTTCGCTTTTTGCTTGCAAAACGAACCGAGATAGGATAGAATTAGTACGTTAAACATCTTACAGGAAAAGTTAATTTTTGGAGGTTTCATACATGATTTCTGCAGGTGAGTTTCGAAACGGCGTTACTTTCGATATGGACGGCAACGTTTTTCAGATTATCGAGTTTCAGCATGTAAAACCCGGTAAAGGCGCCGCCTTTGTGCGCACCAAAATCCGCAATGTAATTTCCGGTTCGGTGGTTGAAAAAACTTTTAACCCCACCGATAAATTCCCCACTGCATTCATTGAGCGCAAGGATATGCAGTACCTGTACCAGGACGGCGACCTGTACTACTTTATGGACAACGAGACCTATGAGAATATCCCGATCAACGCCGACAAGCTGGGTGACAACTTCAAGTTCGTCAAAGAGAACACCGATGTCAAGGTTCTTTCTTACAAAGGTGTGGTCTTCGGCGTGGAGCCCCCCTTCTTTGTAGAGCTGGAGGTCACCAAGACCGATCCCGGCTTCAAAGGCGACACCGCCACCAACGCCACCAAGCCCGCCACTGTGGAGACCGGCGCGGAGATCAAAGTCCCCCTGTTTATCGAAGAGGGCGACCGCATCCGCATCGACACCCGCACCGGCGAGTACATGGAACGCGCATAACAAGCATGTGGATTGAAGTGAACACCCAGGTGTTCACTTCAATTTCTATCAACACATGGGTATCCCAAAGTAAATTTTGGAATATCAATGCTAATTAGACCAATCCTATTATCGCAAAGGAGGAAGAACAAATGACTATCACGGAAAAAGTATCTTATCTGAAGGGCCTGGCCGAGGGTTTGAGCATTGATGACACCACCAAAGAGGGCAAGATTATCAAAGCAATCATTGACGTTCTGGATGACGTTGCATTTTCTGTAGCCGATCTGGAGGATGGTCTCGCTGAGGTTTGCGATCAGGTTGATCTGATTGACGAGGACCTGGAAGCTCTGGAAGAGGAGTTCTACGGCGACGAGGACGAGTGCGACTGCGATGGGTGCAGCGACGAGGATTTTGACGGCGACCTGTACGAGGTGCAGTGCCCCGCCTGCGGCGACACCATCTGCATTGATGAAGAAACTCTGGAGCAGGGTGAGATTGAATGCCCCAACTGCGGTGAGCTTCTGGAATTTGATCTGGAAGAGGAGTGCGAGGACGAGGGCTGCGATTGCGGCTGCTGTGGCCACGATCACGACGCAGAATAACGAATTTTCCCCAAATGGCGAAAGAAGGGCCTGGCCTTTCTTTCGCCATTTTTTTGTCATTGAGGGGCAGGAGTACTTATCTATTTATCCAAAAACCCCTTTTGTATTTTGGCAAAAGAGTTGAATTGGTAGATACTTCGACTAAGAATATGAATATTTTATTGACATTTGCATGAATAATCTTTAAACTTAGATGTTGGTGTATTGGGGTTTATGGCGAATTTTGCTGGAGATCCCACTGCGCTACAGAAGCATTTTCCATCCCCTTTTTCTTCGGGAAATGTTGTGTTTTTTGACGAAAAACAGTATACTTATCCTGTACAAAATGAGAGGGGGAACGCCGATGCAACCAAAGAAAAAAGCCGCTGCACTGCTGCTGGCATTTGTTTGTTTTCTGGGCGCCTGTACCCCGCAGCCTAGGCAGGAAATCCCTGTGAAATCGGGGATGACCTTCGCCTTTGATACGGTGATTGAACAGACCTGGTATGGGGAAGCGGGGGAAACTGCCTACCTGGACATCGCCAAAAAGCTGGGCGCCATGGAATCAAAATTGTCCCTTTACCGCCAGGGAAGCGAGATCGACCGCCTCAACCAAGCGGCGGGCAAGGAATACGTCCCCCTTTCAGAGGACACCTTCCAAATTCTCAAACAGGCCAAGGAATGGTCCATTGCCTCCGGTGGGGTGTTTGACGTAACCATCGCGCCGGTCACCACCCTGTGGGGCATCACCGGGGAAGACCCTAAAGTCCCGGGGGAGGAGGAACTGCAAAGCGCCCTCTCTCTGGTGGGGGCAGAGGGCATCCTCCTAGACGAAGCCACCCATTCAGCTATGTTGGCCCGGGAAGGGATGGCGGTGGACCTGGGCGGGGTTGCCAAAGGGATGCTTCTGGATCAAATCCGGGGCATTGCCCAAGAAGATGGGGTGGATTCCGGCTTTGTCTCCCTGGGGGGAAACATTCTGGCTATCGGCCAAAAACCCGATGGGAAGGACTTTGTCTTTGGCCTGCGGGACCCTAGGGGGGATGGTGGAGAATACCTGGGAACCTTGAGCATCCCTGGCCTCACCATGGCCACCACCGGGGACTATGAGCGTTTTTTTGAGCAGGATGGCGTCCGATACCACCATGTGATCGACCCCCGCACCGGCTATCCCGCCAAGACCGACCTCATCTCCCTGACGGTTATCTCCGCGGATGGGGGCCTGGCAGACTACCTCTCCACTACCTTTTTTATCTATGGAAAAGAGGTGGCTCTCCAATACCTGGATGAGGAGGAGTTTTCTCTGATTGCGGTGGATGAGGAGAAAAACGTCTACCTTTCTCCAGCGCTGGTGTCGAAGTTTACCCCCAATGAGCAAAAGACCGAGTATACCTTCCATCTGGAAGGGTAGGGAAAGGATCTGTGCCCATGCCAAAACCGCAGCCGGGTGGCAGAATCCCCACCATAAAAATTGCCCTGATGGGCCTGCTGTTTGCCCTTGCTATGGCCTTGAGCTATGTGGAAGGGCTGTTGCCCGTTCTGCCGGCTCTGCCCCCTGGGGTAAAGCTAGGGCTTTCCAACATCGTCACCATGTATTGCCTTTTCTGCCTGGGCGGCAAGGAAGCCCTCACCCTGGCAGTGCTCAAATCTTTGTTTGTGCTGTTGACCCGGGGCGGGGTGGCCATGGCCATGAGCTTGGCTGGGGGCCTCTGTTCCCTGGGGATTATGGCGGCACTTTGCGCCTTCAAGCGCTTTGCGCCCAGCGCTTTTTTGATCAGCGTAGCTGGCGCAGTATTCCACAATTTGGGCCAATTGGGGATGGCAAGTTTCATCCTGCGCTCCCAGTTTGCCCTTGCTTACCTGCCTATAATGGTGTTCTCCGGAATCTGTATGGGAGCCTTGACCGGCACCCTGCTCCGGGTACTGACACCTTATATGAATACACTCCATGTTTGTCAAACAAAAAATACATAGCACGGGAGGATACAGATTGTGTCAAAGTTAAAATCTTTGCATGGCGTCAAAGTGAAGCACTTCAAAAATACCGAAGACTGCTCCACTGAGATTCTGCCCATTCCGGACAGAGTTGTGATCTCCATGTCACAGCACATCGGCAAGCCCTGTGACCCGACGGTGAAAATCACCGATTTGGTCAAGGTTGGCCAGGTCATCGGGACCAGCGATGCCTTCATCAGCGCCCCGATTCATTCCAGCGTGTCCGGCAAGGTGGTGGCAGTGGACGAAATTTTGATGTCCAACGGCCAGAAGACCAAGGCGGTCACCATCGAGACCGACAAACTCCAGGAGGTGGACGAATCGGTTGTGCCGCCGTCCGTCAACAGCTTTGAGGAGTTCATCCAGGCGGTGAAAGCCTCCGGCCTGGTGGGCTTGGGCGGCGCCGGTTTCCCGACCTATGTAAAACTCAGCCCCAAAAACCTCAGTGAAGTGGATACCCTGTGCATCAACGCCGCTGAGTGCGAACCTTACATCACCTCCGATTACCGCACCATCATGGAGGATGCCGAGGATGTTCTGAACGGCGCCCGCCAGGTGCAGAAATACCTGGACCTGAAAAAGGTCATCATCGGGGTGGAGGACAACAAGCCCAAAGCCATTGCCCTCCTCAAGGAGATGACCGCAGGGGATGCTTCCATCGAAGTGGCTTCCCTGCCGGCCAAATACCCCCAGGGCGCTGAAAAGGTGCTGATTTACCACACCACCGGCCGTGTTGTGCCGGAGGGGAAACTCCCTGCGGATGTGGGGGTCATCGTGATGAACGTGGCTTCGGTCGCCTTCCTGTCCAAATACTTAAAGACCGGTATGCCCTTGACCACCAAACGGGTCACTGTGGATGGCAGCGCCATCGCAGAGCCTAAGAACTTGCTGGTCCCCATCGGCACACCCATCCAAAATTTGATCGACTTCTGCGGCGGTTTCAAGATCGAGCCCGGCAAGGTGCTGATGGGCGGCCCCATGATGGGCATTGCCGTCAACCGTCTGGATTACCCGGTGTTGAAAAACAACAACGCCATCTTGGCCTTTGATGAGAAGGACAGCCGGGAGCCGGAGGAGACCCCCTGCATCCGCTGCGGCCGCTGTGTGAACGCCTGCCCGTTCAACCTGATGCCTGCCTCCATTGAGAAAGCCTTTAAGGCCGGCAATGTGGATGCCCTACGGGAGCTGAAGGTCAATCTCTGCATGGAGTGCGGTTGCTGCGCCTTTGCCTGCCCGGCCAAACGCCGGCTGGTGATGACCAACCGCCTGGCCAAAAAAATGCTGACACAAAAGAAATAATATGGGGTGAACACTTTGAGCAATAAACTGATTGTAACTCCCTCGCCGCATGTAAAGGATTCGGTCACCACCCAGTCGATTATGGGCAACGTTGTGTTGGCCCTCGCCCCGGCCATGGTGGCTTCAGTCCTGATCTTCGGCGTCCGGGCTCTTCTAATTTTAATTACCTGCGTGGTCTCCTGCGTCGCGGCGGAGTACCTGTTTGAGATGGTCTGCAAAAAACCCAATACCACCAAAGATTTGAGTGCGGTGGTCACCGGTGTCATCCTGGCCATGAACCTGCCTTCCTCCCTCCCCCTGTGGATGGCTGCGGTGGGTTCCATTGTGGCCATTGTGGTGGTCAAGCAGCTGTTTGGCGGCATCGGCCAGAACTTTGCCAACCCCGCCATCACCGCCCGTGTGGTGCTGCTGATCTCCTTTACCCAGCCCATGACCAAATGGGTTTCCCCCAATTTTGGCACAGCGGCTTTTGACGCCATGGGCGGCGCAACCCCTTTGGCGGTGATGAAAAACGCAGGGGAGACCCTGCCCTCCCTCACCGAGATGCTGCTGGGCTTCCACGGCGGTTCCCTGGGTGAGACCTGTTCCATCGCCCTGTTGATCGGCGGCCTGTACCTCATCGCCAAAAAGATCATCAGCCCCATCATCCCGGCCAGCTTCATCGCCACCGTGTTTGTGCTGACTGCGGTGCTGGGACAGAACCCCATCTACCACATCCTGGGCGGCGGCCTGTTCCTGGGCGCCTTCTTTATGGCTACCGACTATGTCACCTCCCCGGTGACCGATAAAGGCAAGTTGATCTTCGGCATCGGCTGCGGTGTGATCACCGTTCTGATCCGCCTCTTTGCCAACTACCCGGAGGGCGTCTCCTTCGCCATTTTGCTGATGAATATCATCACCCCTCACATTGACAACCTGACCCGGAACAAAGCGTTTGGAGGTGCGTACTAGATGAGCGTCTTCCAAGATTTTATCAAGCCCACCCTGGTGCTGGCGGTAATCTGCCTGGTGATCTCCTTCGCCTTGGCCAAGACCTACAGCATCACCCAGCCCATTATTGACCGGCTGGCCATTGAGACTGCCAACGCAGCCCGTGCGGAGGTTCTGCCCGGCGCGTCTGACTTTGAACAGCTCACCGTTGCCAATATGCCGGAAGGAGGCTTGGATGCCTACCGCGCCACCGACGGTTCGGGCTATGTGATCACCACGGCCTGGAAAGGTTACGGCGGCACCATCAAGGTGATGTTCGGCATGGATGCAAACGGTGTCATCACAGGGGCCAAAGTGCTGGAAAACTCCGAGACTGCGGGCCTTGGTACCAAAGCTTGCGACCCCAAACACATGGTTCAGTACACCGGCAAAACGGTGGATACCCTGGGCGAGGTCAATGCTGTTGGCGGTGCCACCGTCTCCTCCACAGCCATTATGAACGCGGCCAAAGCTGCTTACCGCGTCTACAACGAAGTGGGCGGAGAGGGGGCAGCAGCTCCCCAGCGCGCACCGGCCAAGGAAGAAACTCTGCGGGCCATTTACCCTGACGCCCAGGAGTTTATCCCTTTGGATATGGAGGTAGAGGCTTACCGCGTGGATGGCAAAGAGCACATCGTTGTCATCAGTGAGCCCAGTTTCCACGATGATATCGTGGCGGCAGTCGGTTTCGCGGAGGATGGCACCATCACCGGCGTGGCCCTGGACTATATCAATGAAAACCCGGATTATGGCATGAAGGTTGCCCGCCCGGAGTACCTGGAACAATTCATCGGCAAGACCAGCGCGGACGAGGTCGCCAGCATTTCCGGTGCCACTTCTTCCAGCGACGTGCTGAAAAAGGCGATCAACAAAGCCGTTGCCGCCCATCCTGCTGCGCAGCAGGCCCCCGAGCTGCAGAAAGGAGCAGAGTAACATGGGAAAGAGATTGAAGATTTTAACCAACGGCATCATTAAGGAGAACCCAGTATTGGTGCTGCTTTTGGGCACCTGTCCCACCCTGGCGACCACCTCCATGGCCATCAACGGCCTGGGCATGGGTGTAGCTGCCACTGTGGTGCTCATGTGCTCCAACCTGGCCATTTCCCTTTTGAAGAAGATTATCCCGGATAAGGTCCGCATCCCTTGCTACATTGTAGTAATCGCCGGCTTTGTCACCGTGGTTCAGTTCCTGGTAAAAGCCTTTGCCCAGGATCTGGACAAAGCCCTTGGTATCTTCCTGCCGCTGATCGTCGTCAACTGCATCATTCTGGGCCGGGCGGAAATGTTCGCCAGCAAAAACGGCCCGGTGGATTCGGTCTTGGATGGCCTGGGCATGGGCCTTGGCTTCACCTTGGCGCTGACCTTGATCGGCTCGGTGCGTGAGATCCTCGGCGCCGGCACCTGGATGAGCGGCACCCCTTTTATGGTGGACCTGACCGGCATTCTCTCCACCCCCATGAGCATCTTCACCCTGGCGCCCGGTGGCTTCTTCGTATTCGGTTGTATGATCGCTTTGATCAACAAGCTGACCAAGGGCAAAGCCATTAAGAAGAAGGAATTCGGCTGCGCCAATTGCCCCAACGCTTCCAGTTGCGGCGCTGCGAAAGGAGGCTGCTAACCCATGAAAGAAATGATGATCATCCTGTTTAGCGCCATCCTCACCGAAAACTTTATCCTGGCCAAGTTTATGGGCATCTGCCCCTTCTTGGGCGTTTCCAAAAAGCTGGATTCTGCCGTGGGAATGAGCGTGGCCGTAACCTTTGTTATGGCCATGGCCACTGCAGTTACCTGGCCCATCTACACTTACCTGCTGGTTCCCAATGGGCTGGATTACCTCCAGACGGTGGTGTTCATCCTGGTCATTGCGGCCCTGGTACAGCTGGTGGAGATCATCCTGAAAAAGTATGTCCCCGCCCTGCATAAATCCCTGGGTATCTATTTGCCTTTGATCACCACCAACTGCGCCGTGCTGGGCGTCACCATGCTCAACATCAGCAAGGAGTTGAACTTTGCTGAGTCGATGGTGAACGCGGTGGGCGCTGGCCTGGGCTTCCTGCTGGCCATGGTGCTGTTCTGCGGCGTGCGGCAGCGGCTGGAGGACATCGACACCCCCGAGTGCTTCAAAGGAATCCCCATCACATTGATCGCGGCTTCTATCGTATCGGTATCCTTTATGGGATTCGGCGGCCTGGTCGAAGGCCTGTTTAAATAACAAAACTAGAAGATAGGAGTCTGATACTATGAATGATTTTATGGTTCCTGTTTTGATTGTGACAGGCATCGGTATTTTGGCCGGCGTCATCCTGTCCGCCGCCGCTAAATTTATGGCAGTCAAGGTGGATGAGCGGTTTGAAAAGATCCGCGCTGAGCTTCCAGGCGCCAACTGCGGCGCTTGCGGCTATGCCGGTTGTGACCAATATGCCCAGGCTCTGGTGGAGAATCCAGATCTGGCTACCAATCTTTGTGTGCCTGGCGGCGCTGGTGCAGCCAAGGCTTTGAGCGAGATCATGGGCGTCTCTTTTGAGGCGACTGTGCCCAATTATGCGGTGGTCCACTGCAACGGCACCTGCAACAATACCCAGTATGCGGTGGATTATGAAGGCCCTGCCACCTGCGCTGCCTGCAGCACCTTGTTCGGCGGCCGCGGCACCTGCCCCAATGCCTGCCTCGGTTTTGGCGACTGCGTCAAGGTCTGCCCTTATGGGGCCATCGACCTGGTGGACGGGGTGGCTGTAGTGGATAAAAACCTCTGCGTAGGCTGCGGCCTCTGCGCCAAGACCTGCCCCAAAGCGCTGATCAGCCTGATCCCGGTGACAAGCAACGTCTATGTGCGCTGCTCCAGCCAGGAGAAGGGCGCCGCCACCCGCAAAGCCTGCAAAACCGGCTGCATCGCCTGCCGTAAATGCGAGAAAGCTTGCCCCTCCCAGGCGATCACCATTGTGAACAACCACGCGGTGATTGACCCAGCCAAATGCACAAACTGTGGCACTTGTGTAGCTCAGTGCCCCACCGGGGCCATCCACGAGTACAAATGCCCAGTAGAGTTGGCCGCCCAGGCGAAAGCGGAAGCCGCTGGAGAAGAGAAAGCGGCGGAATAACCCCGCGGATATAACCAATCAAAAACAGCACAGCCAACTTGGGCTGTGCTGTTTTTTCAAATGGGGATGGGGAGGAGCGCCCGTCTGATCCTCTTCTTAGGGCAGTGGCGCTCCCATTGGGCTGCCGTCCAGGAGAGCTGGGAATTTCTTATCAGGGGTTGGCTTCGCGTGATAAAGCCTGCGCTTTCCTTCCAAATTTGTGCCGGCGCGAAGCGACAGATTCCTTGCGCTACCTGCGCAGTGACTGCCCTGTGGATTTAAAGGAAGGGGAGTTGGAACAGTTCCGGCAGTGGCGGGTTACCACCGTCATCGACCTGCGCAGCGCAGAGGAGATTGCCCGCAAACCCTGCGCTTTTGCGGGGAGAGAAGGGTTTTACTACCATTCCCTCCCACTGGCAGGAGGCGGCCTGCCGGATACGGAGGACGATGTGGCAGTATTCTACTTTGACATGGTGGAGCCGGGGGAACGGATGAAACAGGTGATGAAAACCATTGCCGCCGCCCCTGGGGGGGCCTCTTCCACTGCACGGCGGGAAAGGACCGCACCGGCGTCACCGCGGCTCTGCTCCTCTCCTTGGCGGGAGTGGCGAAGGCGGATATTGTGGCGGATTATCAGGTATCCTACACCTATATCCAGCCGCTGATAGAAGCCATGCGGGGGGATCACCCCGATCTCCCCGCCTTCATCGGCCGTTCCAACCTGGAATACATGGAGGCTTTCTTGGACCGCTTCCAGAAGACCTTCGGCACGGTGGAGGAGTACCTGCGGGGTATCGGCCTCACCGGGGAGGAGATCGAAGCCCTGCGGGCAAAGCTCCTTCGCCCATGAATCCAAACAGGCGGCCGTACCCCCGCCGCAGGAGGATACCATAAGAAAGAACAGAGAAAGACCCCTTCCACCAAAACCTAGGTGGAAGGGGTTTGCTATTGGAGAAATTTGTTCATCAGGAGGATGTCCTGGTACTGGCCATCTACAAAAAAGGCCCGGCGGCGGACCCCTTCCTGCTCAAAGCCGAAACGTTCATACAGCCGAATCGCCCGGCCGTTGCCAGACAGCACTTCCAGCTCCACCTGTTCAAACCGGCCCTGGGCCTGGTTGAGGGCAGCCTTTAGAAGGCGGCCCCCGAGTCCGTGATTCCGGTAGGCGGGCAGCAGGCCGATCCCCAGCCGTCCCACGTGGCAACAGCAGTCCCCTGGCAGGGCGATGATGTCACACCAGCCCACCAGCCGATCCTGGTCGTCTACTGCCACTAGAATAGGGCAGTTGTCGTCAAAAGCGGAGCGGAAAAACGCCTTGGTGGAGGCCAGGGAGAAGCCGGTGGTGCGGGAAAGATACCGCCGTTCCCGGGCGACAATGTCCACAGCGGCGCAGTAGGCCTTGGCGTAGCGCATAGTGGCGGGAATAATTCGGATGTTTACCATGCCGCTTTCACCGGCTCTCCAATCAAATCCTGGACTGCGTCAAAGATGGCGGCGGCACAGTCCACAGTCCGGTCGGAACCGGCCATCTCCGCCGGGCAGTAGCCATACAGGCAGCCGATGAAGGGGATGGAATTGCCCCGGGCCGCCTCCATGTCGAAGATCCGGTCGCCCACCATCACCGCCGCCTCCGGCTCCTCCCGCTGGAGCAAAAGGCCCAGGGTGTCCACCTTGGTCAGGCCGGGGAGAAGGGGCTGGATGGCGTCGATCTTGTCCAGCAGATGCAGGGCGGTCAGCACCGGCACAATGTAGTCCCGGGCGGAGTTGGAGCAGACAGCAGTGCGGTACCCAGCTTGGTGCAGCCGGTCCAGTAATTCCGGGATGCCCTCAAAGCTGCCGCAGCTTTTTTCCATAATCACCTTTTCCCAATACAGCTCCCGCTCCAGGTAGCGCAGATGATCCTCATGGGTAAGATGGGGCAGGAAGCGTTTGGCGTAGTCGATGGGCCGCCCGCCGAGGCATCCCTTAAGATCCGCCTCCGGGATGCCGGTGACCCCGAATTCCTCTAGGGCCTTCTGTTGGGCCGCCACCGAATAGAGGTCAGTGCGGTTGAGAGTCCCATCCAAATCAAAGATGACCAGTTTGTCGCGGCTCATAAAAAATCCTCCTATGCTGCCGATGAAATCTTCTTTATTATACCAAGCAGGGTGGGAAAATCAATGGAGATCGGGTAAATTTGGGGAAAAGTCCTGGAAATATATGCAAAAAAACAGCATTTGTATTTTGGCGAATTCCTTGTTATAATGGGACAATGAGGAAAAAAACCGGGCTGGAATCATCCAGCCTGCGACCAATAGGGAGTAAAAACGCATGGAAGAACAAATTTTGTTTAAAACAACCGCCTTGGGCGGCTTTGAAAAGAAGGCAGTTCTCGCCTACATTGACGAGCTGACCGCCAAACACCACGCTGAACTTGCACAGAAGGAAGAGAGAATCAACAGCTTATTCGCCGAAAAGCAGGAGGCGTCCCACCGGGCATCGGAATCCCAGTCACTGGTCAATTCCCTGACTGGGCAGCTTCAGGAGGCGCAGAAGAAGCTGGAGGAACTGGAGCAAAAGCTGGCCAACCAGGAAAGGGAGACCAACATCCAAAAGACAGTGGTCAAAGAAAAGGACCAAGAGATCCGCGCCCAGGCGGAAAAATGCCGCCAGCTTCAGTTCCAGGTGGAGACCTTGGACCGGAAGAGCAAAAAGTTTGACGAAGCCGCCGCCCAAGTCGGCGCCGTGCTGGTGGATGCCCGCAGTACAGCCCAATCCATCATCGCGGAGGCAAAAGCCGAAGCGGATGCCCTGCGGGAAGAAACCGCCAGATCCGCCAAGGGGATGGAAGAGGAGATCCTGCGGTTCCAAAAGGAGCTGGGCGGGCTGCGCACTGCCTTGGGGGAGTTGACCCAGCAGGCGGTATCCCGCTTGAATGATGTGGATTCCCTGGCGGATACAGTGCTTTCCCACTGCGCCCAGCTAATCGGGGAAGAGGAGGCGGAGCTCTCCGCCCAGGAGGAGTGCGTCCGGTTATAAGCGTAAAGTAAAATACCACAGGGAGGCCCCAAAAAACTTGGGGCCTCCCTGTTTTTGCGAGGGGAAGGACGCCGCAGTGGATTTTAACAATCCAACAGGCGGCAGTCCTTGGCAATGAGGCAGCCGCGTCGGAATACCATCCGCTCCACTGGGGGTTGGGCTACGCACTGGGCGGGGCAAGAACCCTTGACCAGCAGGAAATCCGCGGGGCCGCCTGGCAAGGGCTCCCAGGATTCCAGTCCCAGAAGCTGGGCTCCAGACCGGGTGCAGAGGTCCAGGACCAAATCCAGCTCGCTGTCGTTGCGGCAGAGGTTTTTCATGGCGATGAGGGAAGCCCTCTGGAGCATGTCTGGGGTGCCGAAGTGGCTCCACAGGTCCTGGATATTGTCGTTTCCGCAGGCGGTTTTTACCCCGGCGGCGGCCAATTCCTGGATGTGGGGGAAGGTGGCCAATTGAGGCTGGCCGCAGGTGATGATGGTGATATCTGCCCGGGCCAGCTTTTCCAGCAGAGGGGGAACCAGGCCGGGGATGGGGGCGCCCAGACAGAAGGCGTGGCTGATAGCTACCTTGCCCTGCATGCCCAAAGCCTCGGTCCGCTGAATGATTTCCTCCATATCATAGGCGCCTAGCTCTGCGGGTTCGTGAAGATGGATGTCCACTGGCTTGCCGTGCTTCTGGGCCAGTGCAAAGATGGCATCCAGGCAGCCTTTGGAGTCCCGGTCCAAGGCGGAGGGATCCACGCCGCCCACCAAGTCGGCTCCCATCGCAAGAGCTTGGTCCATCAGCTCATAGGTGCCGGGGCGGCTCACAAGCCCACTCTGGGGAAAAGCCACCAGCTGGAGGTGGAACAGATCCTTGTACTCTTCCCGGGCGGCTAGGGCCCCCTCTAGGAGGGAGAGGCCGTGTTGGGTATCCACGTCGATGTGGCTGCGCATTGCCAGCACCCCGTACCCGAGAGAGCTGCGGATGTGGCGCACTGCCTGGCGGTAGGGGTCCAGCCCCCAGGCGATCCGGTGTTCCCTCTCATTGGCGATGAGGTTGACAAGGCCGGGCTTAACCTCGTTTTTGATCCAGTCAAGGCCCAGGGTGGTTTTGTCCAGATGGGCATGGCAGTCACAGAGGGGGGGAAGGAGAAGATACCCGTCCCCATCGATAGAGGACTCGGTGCCGGCAGCTAGGGAACCCGCTGGGCCTACCTGCTGGATCCGTCCATCCTCTAAGAAGAGGTCGGCACAGGAGCCGTCGGGATGTCGGACATTTTGAATGGTCATACTCACGCTGCATCCTCCTTTTTATTGTGGAATAGCACTGTTATTTTGATTATACCACAACGGGAAAGGGGTGAGAATAGGGGAGCGGTGCGAATAGCGTATAGAAAAACAAGGCCCCCAACCGGTGGGAAGCCCTGTTAAAAGTCTGCACAACAGTGTCGCTTACAGCACCTTGGAGAGAAAGTCGATGGTGCGGAGGTTCTGGGGGTTGTTGAATACAGCTTCGGGGGTGCCCTCTTCTAGGATCCGGCCTTCATCCATAAATAGGATGCGGTCACCAACCTCCCGGGCAAAGCCCATCTCATGGGTGACCACCACCATGGTCATACCGTTTTTGGCAAGATCCTGCATCACCGCCAGCACCTCGCCCACCATCTCCGGGTCAAGGGCGCTGGTGGGTTCATCGAAGAGCATCACCTCCGGCTCCATAGCCAAGGCGCGGGCGATGGCGATCCGCTGTTTCTGTCCGCCGGATAGGGAAGAGGGATAGGCGTCCGCCTTGTCGGAGAGCCCAACCATCTGCAGCAGCTCGTCGGCCTTGCGCCGGGCGTCGGTTTTGGACATCTTCTTGACATGGATGGGGGATACGATGATGTTTTCCCGCACCGTCATGTGGGGAAAGAGGTTGAACTGCTGGAACACCATACCCATCCGGGTACGGATGGCGTTGACATCGGTCTTGGGGGCGGTGATCTCCTGCCCGTCAAAGAGGATGGAGCCGCTGTCCGGGGTTTCCAGCAGGTTGAGGCAGCGCAGGAAGGTGGATTTCCCCGAGCCGGAAGGCCCGATGACCACCACTACTTCCCCTTTGGCCACTTGGGTGGAGATGTCCCGGAGCACATGGTTTTTGGCAAAGCTCTTGTTTAAGTTGGCGACTTTAATCACAGATCTTCATCCTCCGTTCTGCAAAGCTGACCATCCGCCCCAAGGTGAAGGTGAGCACCAGATAGAAGAGGGCGGACACCATCAGCGGCTCCAGGGAGAGGTAGGTGGCACCTTGCACTACTTTGGCGGAGTAGGTTAGTTCACCCACACCCAGCACATAGGCCATGGAGGAACCTTTGATGATGGATACAAACTCATTGCCCAAGGCGGGCAGGATGTTTTTGATGGCTTGGGGCATGATGACCAGCCGCATGCTCTGCATCCGGGTCATACCCAGGCAGCGGGCAGCTTCCTCTTGTCCAGGGTCCACTGCCTGGATACCAGCGCGGATGATCTCGGAGACATAGACGCTGGAGTTAAGGGTGATGGCCAGAACCACAGCGTTGGCGGCGGATAGATCCCACCCAAACATCATTTTAAAGCCAGAGAAGGCGATGAGGATTTGCAGCAGCACCGGGGTGCCGCGCATCACTTCGATGAAGATTGTAGAGACCACCCAAAGGGGACGCACCTTTAAGATGGAAAAACGGGATGTGCGCATCCAGTAAACCAGGATGCCGATGAGCGTTGCGCCGATCACCGCCCAGACAGAGAGGACGATAGTCAGCTTTAAGCCGCTGATAAACTTGGGCAGATAATCTGCCACAAAGCTAAAGTTGAGTTTCATGGAATGTAGCCCTCCTGCGAGATTTCAGGGCAGCACTCTGCCCAAGAAAGGGTGCAGGATAACCCGCCTAAGTGGATTATCCTGCAAAAGGGGTATTTTGTTATGCTTCTTCCGCGCTGACATTGTTGGCTGCAATTTCGCAGGCGCGGTTCATAAATTCGTCGATCTTGCCCTCGTCTTTCAGGCGGATGATGGTGGAATCCAGTTGGGCTTTCAGAGCATCAGAGCCTTTGCGGATGCCCACCGCTGCACCGGGGGAGTTGAGGAAATCAAGGTCAAACTCAGAGCCTTCGGCGACGGTGAATTCCGGGTTGGCCGCCATGGCCTGTTTGCAGACGATGTCAGCGGTGACCAGCGCATCGATCTGATCGGCCTTGAGGGCCAGCATCAAGGTGTTCATGCTCTCGATGAGCATGTATTCGTCGTCGGGTTTGTCAGGGAAGGCGTTGTTAACCGCCTGCTGCTGTAGGCTGGAGAGCTGGACCCCCAATTTTTTGTCCTTCAGGTCATCTAGGGTCTTGTATTGGCCGGCGTTTTTCTTGTTGATCATCGCCACAGTTTTGCTCTTGTAGTAGGGTTCGGAAAAATCGATCTGCTCCCGCCGTTTTTCGGTGGCGGACAGGCCAGAGATCAGGATGTCCACCTGCCCGGCGTTGAGGGCGGTGATCAGCGCGTCGAAGGCCAGCTCTTTGATTTCCAGCTCCACCCCCATGTCGTCGGCGATGGCTTGGGCAATTTCGATGTCCATGCCCACCAGCTTATCCTCACCGTTTTCCATGATGTGGAACTCATAGGGGGCGAATTCGGCGTTCATGCCGACGATCAGTTTTCCCCGCTTCTGAATATCGGAGAGGGAGGTGTCCTCCCCTTCACTGGATTCTCCGGAACTGGAGGAAGAGTCTCCGCCGCAAGCGGTGAGGGAGAGTGCCAGGGTGGCAGCCAAAAAGCCAGCTGCAAAGCGTTTCCATACAGTTTTCATGGTCATATTCTCCTTCTATCATTGGGAAGGGGACCGCGGGGGAGTTACCGGTTTAAGAAATCAACCGCTCCCTGGGCGAGCAGCGCGGTGCCCTCGTATAAAATCGAATCGTCAAGGACAAAACGGGCGTTGTGGCCGGGGTAGATTTCCCCATCCACAAAGGGGGCGGGGTTGTATAGCCGGAAGAAGCAGCCGGGCACCTTCTGGTAGAAGAAGCCAGCGTCCTCACCACCCATGGCCTGTTCGGTATACAGCTTCACCTTGTCATCGCCAAGCAGGTTCTTTGCGGTGGCGATCATGCCGTCGGTCATGGACTGCTCATTGAACACCGGGGGATAGCCGTAGTCAAATTTCAGTTCATAATCAGCGCGCATAGCCATGCAGGTGCCTTTGAGGATCTCGTCGATCCGCTGGAAGACAAACGCCCGGGTCTCCATGTCGCTGTTGCGGACGGTGCCGCGGATGTACACCTCGTCGGGGATGATGTTCTCGGCCCCCCGGCCGGCCTGCACGGTGGCCAGTGTGATGACCGCCGCCTTTCCGGGCTTGACCTCCCGGCTGATGATGTATTGCAGGTTGTTGATCACCAAGGCTGCCACCGCCACGGGGTCGACACAGAGGTGGGGCTGGGCTCCATGGCCGCCTTTTCCGAAGATGCGGATGTCAATCTGATCATCCGCCGCGGTGATATTGCCGTATTTGACTAACATATCCCCGTTCTGATAGCCCATACCCGGGGTGCGGTCGCAGTGGAGGGCCAGGATGGCGTCCACCTTGGGGTTTTCCAGCACGCCGTCTTCAATCATGGGGGCGGCGCCGCCGGGGCCCTCTTCTGCAGGCTGGAACAGCAGTTTAACCTGGCCGTTCAGCTCGTCCTCATGGGCTTTGAGAATTTTGGCTACGCCCAGCAACATGGCAGTGTGGGCATCATGGCCACAAGCGTGCATATATTCATTTTCCGATTTGAAATCGCTCTCCACAAGTTCCTTTATGGGCAATGCGTCCATGTCGGCCCGCAGGGCGATGGTTTTGCCGGTGGGTTTGCCTAAGAGGACCACGATGCCGGAATGTCGCTCAAACAGCTGGTAGGAAATGCCCATCTCGTCCAAACGGGCGGTGACGTATGCCGCAGTTTTGGGGAGGTTCAGGCCGATCTCCGGGATGCGGTGCAGGTCTCTGCGCCAGCCGGTGATCTCATCTGCAATTTCTTTTGCCAGTGTCAGCGCGTTCATAATGGTACCTCTCTTTCTCACAGATGCTTTAGTCTGCTAACATGGTAAAATAATAGCATATAAAAGCAGGTTTGTCAATTCCACGGCCTTGGTTTCTAAATTTTTCGGAAATATGAGAAGAGAATCCTAGTTTTCCACTGCGATATCGGTCGAATTATCTAAAATTCTTCGAGATCATTCATGAAAGAATCCCCCAAGGCATATTGTTTTTTCAAAGGGAAAGGGGGAGGTTCTATGCGGATTTGGGTGATCGGCCGCCGGGAAAGTGCCCGGATGCTCGCCTTGATTGGGGTGATATTGGCGGTGCTGTTTTTAGGAGGAAACTTTTTCCGGGGCGTACAGGCAACGGCCGCATCCAAACGGCAGCTGCCTATCTACTCGGTGGAGCGGGAGGGAAAGACCATCTCTCTGGGGATCAACTGTGCTTGGGACAACGCCGACATCCCTCAGCTGCTGGATATTCTGGATAAGGCTGGTGTAAAGGCCACTTTTTTTGTGGTGGGGCAGTGGTGTGACAAATACCCCGAATCGGTCAAAGCCATTGGGGATGCGGGCCACGAGATTGGCAACCACTCTGACCGGCATAAGGATATGACCAAACTGGACCGGGCGGGAATTGTGGAAGAGATTGAGAATGCATCGGATAAGGTGGAGAAGATCACCGGGACCCGGCCCAAGCTGTTCCGAGCCCCTTCTGGCGCCTACAACGACTTGTTGGTGGAGACCGCCCGGGGCCTTGGTTATGAGGTGATTCAATGGGACTGCGATTCCATTGACTGGAAGGGATACACCGCCGACGAAATCTGCAACAAGGTGGAGAAAAAGGCGGGGCCGGGGTCGATTACCCTCTTCCACTCGGGGGCAAAGCATACGGCAGAAGCCTTGCCGCGAGTCATAGAATACCTGAAAGGGGAGGGGTATACCATCCTGCCGGTGTCAGAAATGATCTATTGGGACAACTACGAAATGGATGTCCAGGGAAGGCAGCACCCCCTCCCAAAGGCGCCGGATTCGGGGGAAACCCCCTCCTTCCAACCGGAAAAGGGGAGAAATTAGTTGAATCAGATTAAATTTTGAGGAATTTTATAAAAAATGAGACAAATATCGGAATAGGTGTCGAAATTTCAATTCGTCGATTAATGTCAATAAGAACATTTCTCGTTTCGTTCATCGTATAATCTCTTTAGAAAAAAGGGGAGAGTGCGGATGAACGAAATCAAAGAAGTCCTCAATTACTTTCGGATGCTTCCAAAATACAAAGGTTATTCCTATCTAGAGGATGCTATACAGCTTTGCCGGGAGCACTCGGAGTACTTAACCCAGATCACCAAAGTGGTATACCCTGAGCTGGCAAAGAAATACCACGTCACTCCATGGAGTGTAGAGCGGAACATTCGCACGATCATCGATAAATCCTGGCAGATGGACCGCCGTTTGTGCGAAGGCCAGGAAAGCCGGTACAACAAATTTTTTGAATACAATGTTATTATACGGCCGAGCAATGCGGCGTTTATCTCTATGGTCGTCGTCCGTTTGGAGGAAAATCAAGGGGTGCTGCAGGGTAAGGGCTAATTGGGGATGTAGACCTGATTCCAGATCCGGGCAAAAGGCTGGCAATTTGGGTTTGCCCACTTCCTGAATGGCAACAATCTGTTAAGGGAAACTTCCGCTGTAGAGAAAACGGCTGCCAACGCCGCACAACCAAAGCAGTTGTGCGGCGTTTTTGCAGGTGGGGATGTTAGATTAGGGGAGTTCTAAATGCCGGGAAGAAATTGGCGCAGCTTTTTAGTCTATAGCCGGTTTTCTATATAACAAAAAAACGACACAGCAAACGCTGCGCCGTCTTTTTAAAACAATATTGTGCCCTCTATGGGATTTCCCATAAGGGGCCCTGCAAGTTGTGTAGAATTAGCCTTTGATCATCTTTAAGATCTCATCCGGAGTTTTGCCAGAAGCTTTAATTGCTTTCATCAGTTCTTTATAGGTCTCTTTGGAGCTGGGCTTTAACAATTCATCTTTTTTCTTCTTCAATGTGGCAATACACTTGGTGTGATAGGCAATTTTCTCATCAAGCGCAGCAACCCGCTCCTCTTTGGTGCGAACGTTGCGGGTTCTCTTTTTGGTTTCTTCCATGGCGCTACACTCCTTTATCATTATAATTCTATTATACATAAGAATGTTAAAAAGTAAATATCCCAAATTGAAAAGATGACAAAAAAGAAGATAAAAGGGAAAGTGCCGCAAAAATCAGTGTAATTCCATACCAAACCGTTTTAACATCTGATCCAACTGAGAAACCATCTTTTCTTTATCTTGAGGGAGGGTGCCCGCCACAAGAAAACGATTGGTGGCGTGATCGGTGGCAAATGGGGTTGGAGTGTTTAAATCCAGGTTTTCCAGCAAAGTGCGCAGCTCTAAAAGGAGCTCTGCAAAGTTGGCTTCTTCGAATTCCCCGGAATGAACCCGGCGTTCCAGCTCGGTGGAGGGCATAATGGTCAGGCACATGGGGACAATGGCTACCGATTCCACCTGATTCAGCACGTTTGCAGTGGCCAGGGCGTTCTGGATGCCGCGGCCCCGCCCGCCGATGCCGTACATGATGATGGAGTGGAAGGGGATGCCCGCTTGATTGAGCCGCTTCAGCTGGCGGGCAGCTTCCTCCCCTGTGTGCCCCTTGTGCATCTCCTCTAAAATCTCATCGCAGCCGCTCTCCACCCCGATGTAGAGTTTGCCCAGACCCAAAGCTTTAAGTTCCGCCAGGTCTGCATCGGTTTTATCCGCCACGCTGCGGATGGAGGCGTACATGGATACCGCCTCGCAGAGGGGGAGCCTTTCCCGGATATACCGCAGGATCTCCTTGAGCTTGTCCGCTTTCAGGCAGAAGGACTGCCCTCCCAGCAGAAAGACCCGTTCGGAGCAGGGGCGGTATTCCGACACCTCCCGGATGGACTGCTTGATGTCCAGCAAAGAGACCTCCCGGTATGGGGTATCCTTGTACATGCTGCAGAAGGCGCACTGGTTGTGGGGGCAGCCGTAACTGGCGGGAATGAGGATGGAACGGTTTTCATAGGGGGGATAGTAGATGGGGGCGTCGTAATCAAATGGCATAGAATGGGCCTCTTTTCCAAAAAAGTGAAGAAAAGGAAGAAGGCAGAGAACGCCCTCTGCCTTCTGGAAGGATAATTCGATTACGCTTTGCCGGCGGAGCCGAGGACGTCGCTGATTTTGTGGGCGACCATGGATTTGACGGCGGCGCGGGCAGGGGTCAGGTATTGGCGGGGGTCAAAGTGGCTGGGGTTCTCCAACATGTGCTTGCGGATAGCGGCAGTCATGGCGACCCGGATATCCGAATCAATGTTGATTTTGCAGACAGCCATACCAGCCGCCTGACGGAGCATCTCCTCGGGGATGCCGATGGCGTTGGGCATTGCGCCGCCGCACTCGTTGATCACCTTGACCAGGTCCTGGGGAACGGAGGAAGCGCCGTGGAGCACAATGGGGAAGCCAGGCAGGCGGCGGCTGACCTCTTCCAGGATGTCAAACCGCAGCTGGGGCTTCTGGCCGGGTTTAAATTTGTAAGCGCCGTGGCTGGTGCCGATGGCGATGGCCAGAGAATCCACGCCGGTGCGGGTGACAAACTCTTCCACTTCAGCAGGGTTGGTGTAAGAGGCGTCTTCCGCTTTGACATTGACCGCATCCTCGATGCCAGCTAACTTGCCCAGCTCACCTTCCACCACAACACCGTGGGCGTGGGCGTATTCCACCACCTGTTTGGTCAGGGCGATGTTTTCCTCAAAGCTCTTGGAGGAACCGTCGATCATGACCGAGGAGAATCCGCCGTCGATGCAAGCTTTGCAGATTTCAAAATCCCCGCCGTGGTCCAGGTGCAGGGCAATGGGGATGCCGGCGGTGTCGGCGATAGCGGCCTCCACCAGTTTCATCAGATAGACGTGTTTGGCGTATTTCCGCGCGCCGGCGGAGACCTGCAGAATCACAGGGGAATTGAGCTCGGAAGCCGCTTCGGTAATGCCTTGGACAATCTCCATGTTGTTGACGTTGAACGCGCCGATGGCATACCCGCCATCGTAAGCCTTTTTGAACATTTCGGTTGTGGTGACCAGTGGCATGACAACAACTCCTTTTTATAATTCAGTGTAGGGGCAATCATTATCTCCATTATATCCAGTTTTAGGCAGTTTTTCAATAGAAACCGCCCAACTTCCGCCTGGGAAGGGGAAACCTAAGCAAACTAACCAAAAAGAGAAGGATTTTTTCCAGTATGGGGACAAGGTTCCCGTCGAGATTGGGGGCGGGTTGTCAATCCCTCGAGGTTGACATTCAGCAAGGCCGCCTTTACAATAAGGGGGAGGTGAAACTATGAAATTGATGTTTGTATCGGATATCCACGGCTCCCTCTATTACTGCCGCCTCATGCAGGAGATTTGGCAGGCAGAACAGCCGGACCGTTTGATTTTGTTGGGGGACCTTTTGTACCACGGCCCCCGCAACGACCTGCCCCGGGATTACAATCCAAAAGGGGTCATCGCCATTTTAAATGAGATGAAGGATGAAATCCTCTGCGTGCGGGGCAACTGCGACGCAGAGGTGGATCAGATGGTGCTCCAGTTCCCCATCTTGGCGGATTATTTGATGCTGATGCTGAAAAAGCGGACCTGCATTGTCACCCACGGCCACATCTACAACAAGGACAAGCTCCCTCCGATGAAAAAAGGGGACATCCTTCTCCACGGCCACACCCACCTTCAGGCATTGGAGGACATGGGGGACTACCTCTATATCAACCCCGGCTCCATCTCGCTGCCCAAGGGGGACGATGTCAACAGCTATATGATCTATGAGGACGGCATCTTCACCATTCGGGATTTGGAGGGGCGGCCCATCAAATCTATGACCATTTTCCATTAGCTTATTGGAGGAATCCCCGGAACCACGGGGATTTTTTCAATGGAAAGGGGGAATGCCGGTGACACTGCAGGAATCGCTGGAACTGGCCCAGAAAGAGTCCGCCGGAGGCATTGGCACCTTGGGGGAGCGGACGCTCCACGCCGCGCTGAAATACTACCTCCAGCCGGACCCTGCATTCCACGAGATCAAAGTGGGGCGGTGGGTGGCGGACATCCAGGACAGCTGGGGCATCACCGAGATTCAAACCCGGCAGTTTGGCCGCCTCCAAGCCAAGCTGGAGGCGTTTCTTGCCCTGGGTCCGGTGACGGTGGTGTATCCAGTGGCTGCCCAAAAGCGCCTTTGCTGGATGGACCCGGAGACTGGGGAGACCTCCCCTTGGCACAGGTCCCCTAAGAAAAAGGGGCCGGCTGATGTCCTCTATGAGCTCTATGCCATCCGGGATTTGCTTGGGAACCCCAATCTTTCCATTCGGATTCTCCTGCTGGAAATGGAGGAAATCCGCTATCTCAACGGTTGGAGCCATGACCGGAAACGGGGTTCCACCCGCATGGATCGGGCGCCGGTCTCCCTCTTGGGGGAGGTCACGGTGGGGGCCAAAGTGGGCTATGAGGCTCTCCTTCCAGCTGGGCTGCCGGAGGAGTTCACCTCGAAGGAGTTTGCCAAGGGGGCGGCCCTCAGCCTCCCCTCAGCCCAGCGGGGGCTTCTTCTTCTCCACCAACTGGGGGTGGTGGACCGCCTGGGAAAACAGGGGAGATCCTACCTCTACCGGGCTGTTGAACAACCAAAAACGCCAAGGGAGGAAATAGTTGAATGAAACGGGTGCTGTTGTTCGCCGGAGCCACCGAGGGGCGGGAGCTGGCGGAGTTTTTGACGGGATTCCCAGTGGGGCTGACTGTTTCCACCGCCACTGAATATGGGGCTTCCCTGCTGCCCCGTGGGGAGCGGGTTACCTGCCTGTCCGGCCGGCTGGACCAGGGGGAGATGGAGGGGGTTATCCGCCAGGGAGGCTACCGCTGGGTAGTGGATGCCACCCACCCCTATGCCACCCAGGCAGGGGAGAACATCCGCCGGGCTTGTGAGGCGGTTGGGGTCCCTCTCCTGCGCCTCTCCCGGCAGCTGGATCGGCCTATGGAGGGGGCCATTGCCGTCCCAGATGCGCAAGCCGCAGCCCAGCTTTTAAATCAGATGGAGGGAAAGGCCCTTCTCACCACGGGGAGCAAGGAACTCCCTATCTTTACACAGGTGGAGGATTTTGCCCAGCGGCTGTATCCGCGGGTGCTGCCTTTGCCTGCGGTAGTGGAGGAATGCCTGCGTTTGGGGTATCTGCCCGCCCATATCATCGCCATGCAGGGGCCTTTTTCCCAAGAGTTTAACGCGGCTCTTCTGCGTCAGACTGGGTGCAGCATTCTGGTGACTAAGAACACCGGCGGCCCTGGAGGGTTTGCTGAAAAGCTGTCGGCCGCCCAGGAAGTGGGGGCCCAGGTGATGGTCATCTCTCCTCCTGTGGGGCGGGAGGGGATGACTTTGGAGGAAGCCAAGGCGTTTTTCCAAAGGAAGCTGTAAAGGGAAACAGGGTGGGGAATGTGGACTAAATCTTCCGGGAAAAAGGGGTAACCTATTGAAAAGGGGCAGGCCAATTGGCCTGCCCCAAAAATATTTTGTGTGTTTGTTACTCTTTTAAAGAAAGAACTGGACTTGACACTCGTTTTGCCAAGTCCAGTTCTCTGTTTTTTGGTGGAGACGATCGGGATCGAACCGACTACCTCTTGAATGCCATTCAAGCGCTCTCCCAAGTGAGCTACGCCCCCAAAGCTCTATTATAATACCACAGGTTTTTCCATTTGTCAATCATTACTTTATTGGGTTTTGGGGTTGGCAAATGGAATATTATTATCAGAAAAGCACAAAAACCTATTGACTTAGAGTTGGCTCCAAGTTTTATAATATAGGTAAACGAAGAGGGCGCGGATCCTGCACGGGCAGTTGTGGGGGCGGCGGCTCTTCCTGTAAGGTTGCGCACAGAGAAAAACATCCATATATCATATAGGAAAAGGAGCAATGAATGATGGAAAAAGCAAAAGTCTACTTCACCAAGGAGCTCACTCCTGAGGCAATGGTTAAGATGTATGAGACGCTGGGGGTCAAGCTGCCGGGCAAAGTGGCGGTAAAGCTTCACTCCGGCGAAGTGGGGAACCAGAACTTTATCCGCCCGGCCTTTTTAAAGCCGGTGATCGACCACGTGAACGGCACCATTGTGGAGTGCAACACCGCTTATGAAGGCAAACGCAACACCACAAAAGATCATTGGGAGACCATGAAGCTCCATGGCTGGACCGACATCTGCACTGTGGACATCATGGATGAAGGCGGGGACATGGAGCTGCCCATCCCCAACGGCAAATGGCTCAAAACCAACTATGTGGGCGGCCATTTAAAAAATTACGACTCCATGCTGGTGCTCTCCCACTTTAAAGGCCATCCCATGGGCGGATTTGGCGGCGCGCTGAAAAACATCTCCATCGGCATTGCTTCCGCATACGGCAAAGCGTATATCCATGGAGCCGGCAAGGCTGAAGAGATTTGGACGGCAGACCACGATTCCTTCCTGGAATCGATGGCGGACGCGGACAAATCCATTGTGGATTATTTCGGCGACAAGATTGTCTACATCAATGTGATGTGCAACATGTCGGTGGATTGCGACTGCTGCGCCGTAGCGGAGGACCCCAAGATCAAAGACATCGGTATTCTCTCCTCTACCGACCCGGTGGCATTGGATCAGGCTTGCCTGGATCTGGTGTACCGTTCCGATGATCCCGGCAAGGCGGATCTGATTGAACGCATTGAGTCGAGACACGGCATCCTCACAGTGGAGGCTGCGGCGGCTCTGGGCGTCGGCACCCGGGAGTATGAGCTGATTGAGCTGTAGAAACTGTGTATCTGAATTCACTTTAAAAGCGCGGGAGGCTGTAAAACAGCCTCCCGCGCTTTTGTTCTCCTGAATTTTTAGAATTCTAAAGGAATAGCACAACCGTAGCGGGCCTTGATAAGGTTTTGATCTGTCAAGGCAAATGGGGAAGGCCCCGGAATCCATCCGGGGCCTTTGGTATGTTTATTTCCCTGTTTCTGGTTGCGATCCTTCGGGGAGTTTTTCTGCCTCTAGCTGATGGGTAAGCCGTTTGAGCTGAGGGAACATACAGGCCACAAGGATAAGTGACAGAAGATCAGCGATGGGCTGGGCGGCCAGCACGCCGTTGAATCCGAAGAACCGAGGCAGGATTGTCACCAGGGGAATATACAGAAGGCCCTGGCGCGAGATGGCGATAATAATTCCCTGGACGCCTTTGCCCAGTGCCTGGAAGGCGACCATTATCAAAAAGGACATGGCAAACATGGCGCAGAAGATGGTCTGGGAACGAAGCAGAAGCTCGCCCGCTTGGGTGACCGAGGGGTCAGGAGAGAAGAGGGACATAATCCATTTCCCGCTGAAGAAGCAAGCGGCGCTGATGGACAATGCCACCAGTACTAACATTTTAGCAGAGTAGGCCAGCCCTTCCCGGAACCGCTTGCCATTTTTGGCGCCGGCGCTGAAGGCCAGGATAGGCTGCAGACCCTGGATGAGTCCCAAAAAGATGAAGGTTACAATAATTACCAGTTTTTGGATAACGCTATAAGCGGTGATGTAGATGTCACCGTCAGGCAAACCAGCCATGGCGCTGTTGGTGAAGGCGGAAGCACCGCTGATCAGCGATTGAAACACTGCCATGGGCAGCCCGATGGAGACGAGGTTCCGGTACATAGCCTTGTGATGGTGCACAGCAGAGAAGCGGATTTTTACCAAAGATTTGCCCCGGATGTAGTAGGAAGCCACGCACAAGAGGCTGACTGCCTGAGAAATGGTGGTGGCAATAGATGCGCCAGCAACCCCCAGTCCTAAGCCAAAATCAAAGATGAAGATGGGGTCCAGGATTACATTGAGCAAAGTGCCAATGAGTATGGAATTGGAGGCTACCTTTACAGCGGATTCGCCGCGGGCCGCGTTGTTGAGGCAGGCGGCAGGCATGGTAAACAGGATGCTGACAAACACCCAAACGCCGTATTGCCGCGCATAAGGAAGGACTTCCGCCGAAGCGCCGAAGAGCTTCAGCAGCGGGTCCATACAGAGGAAGGAAACACAGCAGAAAAAGATGCCAAACCCAATCGAGGTGGCCAGGGTAGTGGAGACGATCGAATCCGCCTCTTCTTTTTTGCCTTCGCCCAGTTTGCGGCCAACTAGCACACAGATACCCTGGGAGAGGACCGTCTCAAAGGATTGAAGGAGTACCAGAAGCGGGCTGACAATGCCCACAGCGGCCAAAGCGGCGTTGTTACCCAAAAAACCGATGTACATGGTGTCCACGGCGCTATACACCGACTTGGCGATCATAGTCAAGATTGCGGGGAGGGCCAATGTCCAAAAAGCTTTGGAGATTTTCATCTCCCCCAATATGTAAGATTCCCGATTTTCCATAGTCATAACCTGCGGGCGCCGCAGGAGGAAGTATCCCGTGCCGCGCCCATATCCTTTCTTTCTAGAATGAGTGGATGTAATTGCGTTGAACATTTGTTGAACAAAAAGGCGTAAAAAAATAGCTGAAACAGCTTTTTTGAACCCGCGTACAGGCACACTGTCCCCATGGGATGAGGTCTTAAGCCCACAAAAATACAAGGCGCGCCATGCAGGTGTTCTATGGTGCGCATCCTATTTTGTCTGTATATGCCCAGTTGATAGGGCATTGGCCAGCACTTCAGAGGCCGCTGCATATTGCCTTGCTGTAAAAAACCCCCGGCCTCAAGGGCGAGGGATTTTCCATAAGCTGACCTGATACCGAATCAGCCGCGCCCGCTTTTGGGGATCGCTCAAATGGGGGGGGACGATACCCACCAATTTGGCCATCAAGTGATTTATCATCAAGGCGATGATGGTGTCGGCGGCGCTTTCGTAATCCATTTCCCGGATTTCACCCGCTTCCGCCCGCTGTTTCAGCAGTTCAGGCAGCCAGCGGTACCGGTTTTTGAGGATGGAGTCGATCTCATCCCACGAGATAAATTCCCGGACTTCACCTTCCCGGAAGAAGATTTTGAAGATGTCCAGATTGTCTCGGAGGATTTCGGCGAAGTTGCGGTAGACCTGTTCCAATACAGTTTCCAGAGGGATGCCGTCAAAATTGTCCTCCAGACTGCGCTGGTGGATTTCCTCTAGTATCCGGCGGAAGCTCTCCTCCACAATCACCTGAAAAATCTCCTTTTTGCCGCCGGGGAAGTAGTGGTACAGAAGGCCGTCGGCAAGGCCCACACTGCGGTTGATGCTCCGCACTGGAGTGCCGGAAAAGCCCCTTTCGGCAAAGAGTTTCCGGGCGGAATCCAGCAGCTTTTGTTTGGTTTCTGCGGCCTGTTCCTGCCGCATAGTGGCTTTTTCAGCCCGTGCCAAGGGATCATCTCACTTTCATTATACGTTTGTTCAATGAATAGGATAGCACCGTTTTATCCCAGCGTCAAGGGGAAAGTTGCAAATTTTTCATCAGTGTTTTGTGCTTTCTTCCAAAAATTCCGTGAATATCCCGAAAATTTTCTGGAAAAGATGGGCTAGAATGGCGGGTTTCTTTTAAAATAGGATGTGGTTTCCGCTTGCAGCAGGATTATGGCCATTTGGAAAACTGTGCGGATACTCGACCTCACCCTGATTTCTATGGTACAATGATCGCAAAGCGATTATTGGGGAAGATTGGAAACCGTTGAACAAACAGGAGGGCATGCCATGGAGCAGTTTGACATAGTAGTAGTGGGCGGCGGCCCAGCAGGGGCGACCTTTGCCCGCATTGCCGGGGAAAACCGAAAAATCCTTCTGCTGGATCAAAACGGCCGTCCCAAGCCTTGCGGCGGCCTGCTCTCCCCAGACGCCCAAAAGGCATTGGCCCGGTTTGAAATCACATTGCCCAAGGAAATCCTGGTGGACCCGCAAATCTTCGCCGTCAAAACCATCGACCTGGCCACCTGGAAGGAGCGCCATTACCAGCGGATGTACATCAATCTGGATCGGGAGAAATTTGACCTCTGGCTTCGGTCCATTCTGCCCCCAGGGGTGGAACAGGTCTGCGGCCGGTGTTGTTCCATCCGGCGGCAGGGAGGGGGCTTCCTAGTGGGCTATTCTGCCGGGGGAAGCCTCCACACCGTGTTTGCCAAGCAGTTGGTGGGGGCAGACGGCGCGGGTTCCGTAGTGCGAAGCCAGTGCTTCGGGCCGCTGAAAACCCGGCGGTATGTGGCCATCCAGCAGTGGTTTTTGGCCAAGGATGTGGCAACCCGTCCTTTTTATTCCTGTATCTTTGACCCGGAAACTACCGACTGCTGCGCCTGGACCATCCACAAGGATGAGTACCTGATCTACGGCGGTGCCTTTGCCCCCAAAAGCTGTCGCGCTCAATTTGAACGGCAGAAAGAGAAACTGCGGCAGTATGGCTTCCCCTTTGGGGAGCCAGTCAAGACCGAAGCCTGCCTGGTGCTCCGTCCCAAAAGCCCCAAGAGCTTCTGTTGCGGCGGGGATGGGGTGTTCCTCATTGGGGAGGCAGCCGGATTTATCAGCCCCAGTTCGCTGGAAGGGATCAGCTCCGCCATCAACAGCGCCGTGGCCCTTTGTGAAAGCTTAGGGGAACCTGACCCCCATCGGGCCTACTTCCAAAAAACCCGAAGCCTGCGGTGGAAGCTGCTCCTCAAAAACATCAAGTGCCTGGGGATGTACCAGCCTTTTTTTCGCAGTCTGGTGATGGCCTCCGGGATCACCAGCATCCGGCTTTTTGGAGAGGGAAAAGCCCGCTGACCAGTTGGCGCATGAGCGGGCACCCAGAATACCGCCGTGTGCAGACCGTGGGGACTCGCTCCAAATCGAAAAGCGCCTCCCCATCTCATCGGGATGGGGAGGCGCTTCTGCTTTAAAAGAGGGTCAGCTGTTCCATATTAGCCGAGCGTTTGGGGCCGGCGTGCTCCCGATCCAACTCCCTCAGACCGTTCAGGAAAGGGGAGGGCTCCGGGGAAGTGGTGAGGATCAATTCCTCCCGCGCCCGGGTGATCCCCACAAAGAAGAGCCGCCGTTCCTCCTCTGGGTCCGTGGGATGCTGGGGGGATTCCAGGGGGAGTATCCCGGCTTTTACCCCGCAGAGGAACACCACCGGGAATTCCAATCCTTTGGCGCCGTGGAGGGTCATAAGCCGCACTGCACCGGGGGCATAAGCCTTGCCGGAAGCCCGGCAGAGGTCGCCTTCCCTTCCCAGCAGGAGGGCATCCAACAGGGAGGGCATGGTGGAGTGGAAGGCGGCGGCGTGCAGCAGCTTCTCTACTGGACGGGAGGGTTTTTCCCCACCCAGCAGCCGTTCGAACAGCTTGCGGGGCTTTTCCCGGCAAAAATGGGGGAGGGTGTCCTCCACTGCACGCAGCCACAATTCCAGGTGGCCAAAGCCGGAAAATGCTTCTTTTAGGCTGTCAAGGTCAATTGCTTTACAGCTATTAAAAACCCCTTGAACGCGGGAGATTAAGTCCGCTGGGCAATCCCAGAGTTTGGAGAGGGCCTGTTCCAGCATGGCGGTGTCGCCGGGGTCCTTCATCCAGCGAAAGAAGCTGAGTAGCCCCCGCACTTGGGGGTCACAAAGGTAATCCTCCCGGCCGTAGATGAGGCAGGGGATGCTGTCGTGGCGCAGGCATTTTTCCAGTAAGTCCAGCTGGTGGTGGGTCCGGCAGAGCACCGCAATCTCCGAAAAGGGGTGGTACTCGCTGCGGGCCGCCGCCTGGTCGGACTCCACCATATCCACGCCGCCAGCCATCCGGCTGATCTCCTTGGCGAGGAAGATCCCTTCGGCCATTTCGCTGTCCGCCTCCACCAGCCGCACCCTGGGACCGCCTTCCCGGTTGGGATGGAGCACCCGCCCCTCCCCTGGATTGGGGGCGATGGCGGAAAGGGCACAGGACAGGATTTCCGGGGTGGAGCGGTAGTTTTCAGTCAGGCGGATGGTCCTCAGCTGGGGCAGATCCTCCCGCAGGCGGTCGAAGCACCGGCCTTGGGCGCCCCGGAACCCGTAGATGGACTGGTCTGGATCGCCGATGACAAAGAGGCTTTTTCCCCCTTGGCTCCACTGGCGCACCAGCTGGTATTGTAGGTCGTTGCAGTCCTGGAACTCGTCCACCAGCAGGTGGTGGAAAGCGGGATTCCCACCAAAGTCCTCTTCCAGCGCCCGCCGGAGAAGGTCGTCAAAGTCCAGGAGGCCGGTGGCCTGCTGGCGGCGGCAGTATTCGTCAAAAACATCTTTTTCCAGATCGGAGGGGCAGCCGTTTTTAAGCTGGGAGACCTGGCGGACCAGCTTTTGCGGGGAGCCCTTGCGCCCCAGGTCGGCGAGAAGCTGCTCCCCAAGGGCCAGCGAATCCTCCTCGGTCAGCAGGCGAACTTCCCCCAAAAGCCCCCGGCAGATGGCGTGGAAGGTGCCGATGGTCAGCCCTTTGACCGCTCGTTTGCCGCCCAGTTCCTGTTCCAGCCTCTGGCGCATCTCAGCGGCTGCCTGGTTGGTGAAGGTGACGGCGGTGATCTCTTGGGGTTTGACCCCCTCTTCCCGGATGAGGTGGACCACCCGGGCCACCAAGGTCTTGGTTTTGCCGGTGCCGGGGCCGGCCACCACCGCGACGGCCGGATCGAGACTTTCCACCGCCTCCTGCTGCTGGGGGTTGAGCCCTTGGGCCAGCGGCCGGGGCGCTTCCTGGGCAGGGGGGAGGACTTTGGGGTATTTCACCTGGGATGCCGGTTTCTTTTTGCGGATGAGAGCGGCTTCTGGCGCGCCGAAGAGGGAGACCTGGCCGCTGATGCACTCAATTTCCTCGGGGGAAAGGAGGGAGATGGAACCGTATTCCCCATCGTACCCGGCGGACCGCTCCACCTGACCGAGCCGCATCCGGCGGATGCCTTCGGCCACGCAGGGGCCTGCCGCCTGCTCGATGTCAGAGATGGGGATTTCCCGCAGGATGGCGAATTCGGGGCCCAGTTCCTCCACCAACCGGTCGCAGAGCCGCTGGGTTTTCACCCCCAGGGAGGCCCCAGTGGAGGCGGCGATCACCTCGTCCACGGGGGCGAGGCTTTCAAAGGGCTTGCGGCCCTGGGGCAGAAAACCCGCCGGCCGGTCGGCCAGTTCCTCCACCCGGTGTTCCACCCCGATGGTAATTTTCTTGCCGCAGACCGGGCATTTGCCGCCGTAAGCGATGGTCTCCTGGGGGGTGAGGCAGAGGCCGCAGCTGCGGTGGCCGTCCAGGTGGTATTTGCCTTCCTCGGGGAAGAATTCCAAGGTGCCGGCAAAGCCCTCCCCGGTCTCAATGGCCTTGGAAAGGGCTGGGTAGGTGAGGGGGCAGGTGAGAAGGTTCCCCTCCCGTCCCAGCTTTTGAGGGGAGTGGGCGTCGGAGTTGGAGAGCAGGGTGAACCGGTCCAAGGCGGAGAGACGCCAGTTCATGGGCGGGTCGGAGGAAAGGCCGGTCTCCACCCCGTGGATGTAGGGGGTCAGATCGCCGTAGCACTCCTCCACCGTGTCAAAACCGGAGAAGGCCCCGAACATGGAGAAGTGGGGGGTCCAGATGTGGGCGGGGATGAAGATGGCTTCTGGGCAGGCTTCCAGGGTGATCTCCAGGAGGTCCCGGCTGTCCAGCCCCAGGATGGGCCGCCCATCGGAGTGGATGTTGCCGATGGCCTCCAGCCGCCGGGAGAGGGTGTCCGCCGCCTCCAGGCTGGGAAGGAGGATCAGGTTGTGCACCTTGCGGGTGCGGCCGTTTTTCTTGTAGATGTTGCTGATCTCCCCGGTGACGACAAACCGGGGCGGGGGTGTTTCCCCAGCTATGGAGAGAGGCAGGCGGAATTCCTCTTTTAAGGTGTAGTAGCCATCCTCTGCCGGCGCCAGGCGCTCCTCCAGCTCCTGGCGCCAAGCGGGGTGGGTGAAGTCGCCGGTCCCCACCAGTGCAATGCCCTTGCGCCGGGCCCAGTAGTCCAGGTGGGGGAGGTCGCCGTCCCGGCTGGTAGCCCGGGAGTATTTGGAGTGGATGTGCAGGTCTGCTATGTACATAACAATCCCCCTAACAATGTCAATATGTGTCAACAAAGCCTATGATAGCATCTTTTACGGCCCCCCGCAATGTGAAGAAAGGCTTTTTCAAAGGGGAAATCCCCTTTTTCACGGCAGGGGCTGTCGACTTTTCTGCCCTCTTGTAGTACAATGTTTCCAAATGGGGGCGCTTGACGGCGTCCCCCTAGAGGAGGGCGAAGGATGAGGAACTGTTCCACCGTGGAAAACACCCCGGCGTTGGAGACAGACCGGCTGATACTGCGGCGGTTTGCCCCAGGGGACGAGGATGCCCTGTTTGCCCTTATGAGCGACCGGGAGGTCAACACCTTCCTCCCTTGGTTCCCACTTGTGGAGAGGGCGGAGGCAGAGCGGCTTTTGGGGGAGTATCTGGAATTTTACCACAAGCCTTGGGGATACCGTTACGCCGTCTGCCGAAAAGGGCACGAACAGCCCGTCGGGTATGTCCATCTGGGGGAGGGGGAGCCCTATGATCTCGGCTATGCTATCGCCCGGGAGCATTGGGGAAACGGCATGATCGCCGAGGCCTGCCAGGCGGTGGTGGAACACCTGCGGCAGAGGGGGTCGGTCCCCTACCTAACCGCCACCCACGACCGGGAGAACCCCGCCAGCGGCAGGGTGATGCAAAAACTGGGCATGGCCTACTGCTACTCCTATCAGGAGCAGTGGCAGCCCAAGGGCTTTCCGGTGGTGTTCCGGCTGTATCAGCTCAACCTGGATGGGCGGAGTGACCGGGTCTACCGGGGCTATTGGGAACGCCATCCTATGCATTTTAAAGAGGAGCTGTGAAGGAGCTCTCCAGCGCGAGGAGGAAATATGACAAAAACTTTATTCTCCATCGGGGAGATGGCCAAGCTGTTTGCGATCAGCGTCCCCACGCTGCGGTATTACGATCAAATCGGCCTGCTGCCGCCGGAATACACCGACCCCGCCACCGGCTACCGGTACTACTCCACCCGGCAGTTTGAACGGCTCAACACCATCAAATACCTGAGGGGCCTTTCGGTTCCCATTGGCAAAATCAAATGCGTCTGTGAAAACCGGGAACTACCTGGCCTTGTCGGCCTTTTGCGGGAACAGCAAGGGGAGATTGCCCGGCACCGTCAGGAGTTGGAATTGGCGGAACAGAAGCTGCAAAACCGCCTTGCCCAGCTGGAGGAAGCCCAGACGGGGCAAAGGGAGGTCATCGAGGAGCGCTGGTTCGGCCCCCGCCCTGTAGCGTACCTGCGCCGGGAGATCCCGTTGGATGAGGATTTGGAACTCCCCATCCGGGAGCTGGAGCGGCAGAACCGACTGGAGGCGGCCATGTTTTTGGGGAAGGTGGGGGTGGCAGTCAGCCGGGAGGATCTCCTCACCCGCCGGATGGACCGGTTTTGCGGCATCTTTGTGTTCTTGGAAGGGCGGGAGCAGGCGGAGGCGCAAACCTGCCTTGCGGCATCGGAGTATTTGGTTCTTCGGTTTGGCGGGGTTCATCAGGATGCGGCGTCCTATTACCGGCAGATGCTGGCCTATCTATCGGAGCGGGGGTACCGGTTAGCGGGGGATTCGGTGGAGATTGCCCTTATCGACGGGGGCATCACCGGGGATGAAGCCCAGTTTGTCACCGAACTACAAATCCCTTTTTCCCGGTAAGAGGTTTCCCCGGGAAATTTTTTTGCCTCTCTTGACTCTCTAGCCACTTGAGGGTTTACTCTGTTCCTATACATCAGAAAAAGGAGCGTACCGCTATGATTGGAACCATTGTCAACACCGCCACCATCCTGACCGGGAGCCTCATCGGCAGCGTAGTGAAAAAAGGCATCCGGGAGGAGTATCAGGAGGGGCTTTTTCATGCCATGGGCCTTGCCGCCGTGGGCCTGGGGATCAATTCGGTGGTGCAGAACATGCCCAAAAGCCAGTATCCGGTGCTGTTTATTGTCAGCCTGGCGGTGGGCAGCCTGGTGGGGACTATCCTCAATGTGGATGGCCGGTTCCAAAAGCTGACTGGCAAATTCGCCTCCGGCAACCTGGGGCAGGGGCTCTCCACCGCCATCCTCCTTTTCTGTATGGGGACCTTGTCCATCCTGGGACCGATGGAGAGTGCCCTCCATGGGGACAACACCTTCTTGTTCACCAACGCCACCTTGGATTTTGTCACCTCTATGGTGCTGGCCTCCACCTATGGGGTCGGCATCGCTTTGGCGGCGGTGTTCCTCTTCTGCTGGCAGGGGAGCATCTACCTGGGGGCGGGGATGCTCTCCGGGTTTCTCACTCCGGAACTGCTGACCGAAATTTCAGTGGTAGGCGGGTTCCTCATCGCCAGTTCCGGCCTATCCATCCTGAAAATCAAGGACTGCAAAACCCTCAACTTGCTGCCTGCCCTGTTGGTACCGCCCATCTTCTTCCTGGGGAAGGGGTTGCTGGGTCTATAATCGAATGACAAAAACAGCCGCACAAGCGGCTGTTTTTTATTTTTTGGCAGTTTTAAAGAGATGCGTTGCCACAGTCGCCATTCAGGTGGAATCCGCGGGTGGAAACGGCCCCTAAAAAGCTCCCCGCCAGGAGACGCGCGAAGCCCCAGGAACCCACCGGTGCAAACCTGTTGGCGCGCCGGAGAAAAGCGGCGAAGGGAGGAAAACCGCCCCGAAAGAAGGGGGATTCCACCTTTGGTTTGCCCAAAATAGAGGGTGCAGCCGGTCAAAAAAGCGGGGAATCCGCTGGGGAGGGAAAGGGGCGGCCTTGAGTTTTTTGACAGGATTTTCCCACCGGTTCCGACAGCCTCTGCCCCAGGTCCCGCCCTATAATAGGAGACAGGATTAGAAACACCAAGGAGGCCGCTATGACACAGGTCGTTTATGTGGATGTGCTGCTGGCCATCAATTTTGTGGTCAACTACTTTCTTCTTTTGGGGACTTTCCACCTGGCCCGGCAGCCGGTGGTGCGGCTCCGCCTCTTTTGGGGGGCTCTGCTGGGGGCGGGGTTTTCCCTGGGGATATTCCTCCCCCAGGAAAGCGTGCTGGGCATGGGCCTTTTCCGTTTCGTTGCAGCGGCGGCCATGGTCTTTGTGGCTTTCCCCTTTGGGGGGTGGCGAAAATTCTGCAAGGAGCTGCTGATCTTCTTTTGCAGCTCTTTTTTGTTTGCCGGGGCGATGTTGGGCCTGTGGATGGCCTTCTCCCCCCGGGGGATGATCTACAACAGCGGCGTGGTGTACTTCGACATCCGCCCGGTGACCCTCATCCTCTTTACCGGGGCCGCTTATCTGCTGCTGACGGTATTCCAGCGGATATTCCACCGGGAGCAGGCCGCAGGGGAACGGCTAGCTGCCACCCTGCGCCGGGGGGAGAATCGTTTGGTTCTGCCCGCACTCTTTGACACCGGCAACCACCTGCGGGAGCCTTTTTCCGGGCTGCCTGTGGCACTGTGCAGCCTTTCGGATGTCCTCTCCCTCCTCACGGTGGAGGAGATGGAAGCCATCCAAAAGGGGGAGGGCTATCCACCCAGCCTGCGGCTGATCCCTTACCGGGATGCCACAGGGCCAGGCCTGTTGCCGGCGGTCCGGCTGGATGGCATGGAACTGCTGCGGGAGGGGAGGCATATCCCGGCGGGGGAATGCTTCCTCGCCATTTCCAATGCCCCGGTGGGGGGAGAGGGGTACCGGTTGGTGCTGCCGCTGGAGGTCTCTCACGTGCTGCAATGATCCTTTGGGCCGAAAAGGCTACATTATAGAAGGCAGGTGCTTGCTGGTATGGCAATGGAAACAAAAACAAAGGGCCGCCGGATGCTGGGCTGGCTGCGGGGGATTGTCCTGCGGTTTTTGGCCCATCCGGTCTACTACATCAACGGGCCGGAGACCCTCCCGCCGCCGTTGACCCAGGCAGAAGAGGCGGTGATCTTTGTCAAGCTGGAGAACAACGACGAATCCGCCAAGCAGGAGCTCATTGTCCACAACCTGCGGCTGGTGGTCTACATCGCCCGGAAGTTTGAATCCACCGGCATCGGGGTGGAGGACTTGATCTCCATCGGAACCATCGGCCTGATCAAGGCAGTGAACACCTTCTGCCCCAAGCGAAATATCAAGCTGGCCACCTACGCTTCCCGCTGCATTGAGAATGAAATCCTCATGCACCTGCGCAAATGCCAGTCCCAGAAGAATGAAATTTCCATCGACGAGCCCCTCAACGTGGATTGGGACGGCAACGAGCTGCTTCTATCCGATGTGCTGGGCACCGATTCCGACAGCATCAACCGCCCCATTGAACAGGATGTGGAGCGGGGCATCCTCATGGACGCCATCAACCGGCTGGGGGATCGGGAGCGGACCATCATGCAGCTGCGGTTTGGCATCTTAGACGGCCGGGAGCGGACCCAAAAGGAGGTGGCAGACGTCATCGGCATCTCCCAATCCTACATATCCCGGCTGGAAAAGCGGATCATCAAACGGCTGAAAAAGGATTTGGAAAAATTGGTGTAAGCTGCTCAAAAATTGGAAAACACCGCCCTGCATTTCTCCCCGAGGGACTGCCCATACTGAATTCTGTAGCAATCAGAAAAGGGGATGGGCCGGTGTACATCAACAAAGTGGAAATCTGTGGGGTCAACACATCAAAATTGACGGTGTTGAAAGAAGCGGAGAAGGTAGAGCTTTTGAAGCGGGCCAAAGCGGGGGATGAAGCCGCCCGGGAAGAATTGATCCAAGGCAATCTGCGCCTGGTGCTCAGCGTGGTGCAGAAATTTACCAACCGGGGGGAGAACATGGACGATCTCTTCCAGGTGGGATGCATCGGTCTCATCAAGGCCATCGACAACTTCAACCCGGATTTGATGGTCAAGTTTTCCACCTATGGGGTGCCGATGATCATTGGGGAGATCCGCCGCTACCTGCGGGACAACAACGCCATCCGGGTCAGCCGCTCCATGCGGGACACCGCTTACCGGGCCATGCAGGTCAAAGAGGCGCTGATCGCCGAGAACAACCGGGAGCCCACTGTGGAGGAGATCGCCAAGCGGATGGACGTCCCCAAGGAGGACGTGGTCCTGGCCTTGGAGGCCATTGTGGAGCCAGTTTCCCTGTACGAGCCGGTCTATTCCGACGGCGGGGACACCATCTATGTGGTGGACCAGGTGGGGGACCCTTCCCGGGACACCGACTGGCTGGATGAACTGAGCTTCAAAGACGCCATCACCAACCTGAGCGACCGGGAAAAGCGGATCCTCTCCCTGCGGTTTCTCACCGGAAAGACCCAAGTGGAGGTAGCCAAAGAGGTGGGGATCTCCCAAGCCCAGGTCAGCCGGTTGGAAAAAGGGGCCTTGGATCGGATCAAAAAGCAGATGTGACACGGCTTGAAGCTGTGGGGCGTGGTTCCACATGGGGATATCCTAGCAGATTCCCGCCCGATCTCCCCTTTGACAACCCCCTCTTTGAATAGGATAATAACTGGGTAGACCAGTTGTTGTCCTATTTTTGCTTTTAGGAGGGGTTTTGCGATGGGACGGATTCCCGGGCTAAGGGGGAGGAGTGGGGAAACCCTTTCCCGCCTAGCATTGGAATCGGAGGCCTATTGGGTCTATAGCGGGAATATTTGACGGTGTTTGTGGAGCAATATGGGGTAACCCAGGCGCTCCTGGAAAAGTACCCTGCTTTTGTTCTGGAGCGGGAGGGGGAACTCCTGGGATTTTACGCCTTCTCGCCCAAAGAAGGGGAGCTGGAGTTTTTCTATGCCTAATGGGTCAGGGAGTTGGAAGAAAGCTCTTCGACCACTGTCTGTCCCAGTGCCGGGCGCGGGGGATTTCAAATTTCTCCTTTGTCACCAGCCCCCAAGCGGTGGGGATTTATGGGAAAGTGGGCGCCCAGGTGGTGGGGGAAGTCCCCTCCTCCATCGACGGCCGGCCCATCCCCCGGATGGACGAGTAGATAAGGGGAGGGCAGCGTCTTTGTTTGGTGATACTTTTGGGGAAAATAGGCAACAAGCACAAAAAATATAACAAATTATAGCCAAGATACAGGATGACATTCCACTGGATTTAATTTATAATAAAAATAATTTAATTATTAATTAAAACCGTGAAAGGAGTCTGTGTCATGCGCGTATTTCTCAGTGCAGATATTGAAGGCACCGCAGGGATTGCCCGTTGGGAGGAGGCACGTGCCCAAGAGTCCTGCCATCAGTATTTTAAGGAACAGATGTCCCGAGAAGTGGCGGCCGCTTGCCGTGGGGCGCTGGCTGCGGGAGCAGATGAGGTGGTTATCAAAGACGCCCACGGCCCGGCCAGCACCATCATCCCTTCCTATCTTCCCAAGAACGTCCGGATCATCCGGGGCTGGTTTGGGAGCCCTCAGCTGATGATGGATGGACTGGACAGAACTTTTGACATGGTGGTCTGCACCGGCTATCACTCCGCTGCCAGCTGGGATGGCAACCCCCTTGCGCACACCATCAACGTCTCCAAGGTAGACAGGGTGGCCATCAACGGCGAGACCTGCAGCGAGTTTATGCTCAATGCCTACACCGCTGCTTACCACAACGTTCCCGTGGTGTTCGTCAGCGGGGACAAAAACCTGTGCCAACGCTCCAGTGAGTTCATTCCCGGCCTGACCACTGTCTCCACACTGGAAGGTATTGGAAACGCCAGCCTTTCCATCCACCCCGAAACTGCGGTGGAACAGATTGAAACTGGCGTCAAGGAGGCCGTTTTAGCCCACCGGACTGAAGTGGTAAAGCTTCCCAAGCATTTCTCAGTTGATCTGCGCTTTAAGGAACAGCATTTGGCTTACCGGGCCGCCCAGTTCCCGGGAGCTTCCCTGGCGGAGGCAAAAACTGCCCACTTTGAGTCGGGGGACTACATGGAGGTTCTGCGTTTCCTCTACTTTACCATATAAGCATAACCGGCGTCATTTTCTCATATAGTACAGGGGGAGGTGGCGCTCTTGTATTGCCGAGTGACCGATTTGCGGTACAAAGATGTGGTGAATATGCGGGACGGGATGCGCCTTGGCTGCGTTTGCGATGTGGAGGTGGACACCGCCACCGCCCGGATTGTCAGCCTGGTGATCTTTGGGCGGTACCGGTGGTTTGGGCTTCTGGGCCGAGAGGATGACATCGTCATCAACTGGTGTGACATCCAGCTGATCGGGGAGGACACCATCCTGGTCAACTTTAACTGCCCATCGCCGGGGCCGCGGCCGGGGTTCCGAATGTTCGGCCGGGGAAACCGATAGCCGGCTTCCCGTGCAATGGCTTTTCGTGGCCGGCGCACAACCGGAATAGGGACAACCCATATTCCAGAACACCCCTTAGGCAATCTGGGCCGAGAAGAGGGGAAAAGTTAAAAAAGTGCTTGTCAAGTGCATTTTGTTGTGCTATAATAATCCGGAAAAACGCATGCGGCATAATTGCCCTGGTTTGTGGTGTCCAAAAACGGATTGCCAGGCAAGGCGCATGCCGCAGAGGTCACAACCATAAGGAGGATTTATCAATGAGCGTAGTATCCATGAAACAACTTCTCGAAGCAGGCGTGCACTTCGGTCACCAGACCAGAAGATGGAACCCCAAGATGGCCCAGTACATCTTCACCGAGCGCAACGGCATCTACATCATCGACCTGCAGAAAACCGTCAAAAAGCTGGAAGAGGCTTACATGTTCGTCCGTGACGTTGCTGCCAACGGCGACACTGTGCTGTTTGTCGGAACCAAGAAACAGGCTGGCGATTCCGTTCGTGAAGAGGCTGAGCGCGCTGGCGTCCACTATGTCAACGCCAGATGGCTGGGCGGCATGATGACCAACTTCAAAACCATCCGCCGCCGGATTGAGCGCCTGAACCAGCTCCAGAAAATGGAGGAGGACGGCACCTTTGACCGCCTGCCCAAGAAGGAAGTCATCAAGCTCAGACTGGAAATCGAGAAACTGGAAAAATTCATGGGCGGTATCCGGACCATGAACAAACTGCCTGGCGCACTGTTCGTTGTCGACCCCAGAAAAGAGAAGATCGCTGTTTCTGAGGCGAAGAAACTGGGCATCCCGGTTGTCGCCATTGTGGACACCAACTGCGACCCCGATGAAGTCGACTATGTCATCCCTGGCAACGACGATGCCATCCGCGCTGTGAAGCTGATTGCTCAGACCATGGCCGATGCGATCATCGAGGGCAGACAGGGCGTGCAGGAAGCAGCCGAGGATGCAGCAGAAGAAGCTGTCGCCGACGCTGAATAATCCCACTTCGCAAGAAGGATGCCCGGGCAGTTTTGTTCGGGCATCTTTGCAATATTCCTGTAAAATTACCTGAATTTTAAATATTATTGGAGGAATCAACATGGCTTTTACAGCGAAAGACGTACAGACCCTGCGCGAGAGAACCGGCTGCGGCATGATGGACTGCAAAAAGGCGCTGACCGAAACCGACGGCGATATGGAGAAAGCAATTGAGGTTCTGCGTGAGAAAGGCCTGGCTGCCGCTGCGAAAAAAGCGGGCCGCATCGCTGCTGAGGGCGTAGTTTACGCCTATGTGGACGAGGCCAAGAAAATCGGCGTTGTCATCGAGGTCAACTCCGAGACCGACTTCGTCGCCAAAAACGACAGCTTCATCGCTTTTGTGGACACCTGCGCCAAAACCATTGCCGAGCAGAACCCCGCTACTGTTGAGGCCCTGCTGGACTGCAAAGCGGCTGGCTCTAACGAGACCGTTGCCGACATGCTGCGGGAGAAGATCCTCACCATCGGTGAAAATATGAAGATCCGCCGGTTTGCCCGCTACGAAGGCGAGGTCGTCACCTATATCCACGGCGGCGGCAGAATCGGCGTCATGGTTGGCTTCGAGACCGACTTGGCCGACAAAGCGGAGTTCAAGGATTACGCCAAAGACATCGCCATGCAGGTTGCCGCTTCCGCTCCCACTTACCTGGACAAAGCTTCTGTCCCCTCTGAGACCATTGAGAAGGAGAAGGAGATCCTCACCGTCCAGGCCATCAACGAGGGCAAACCCGCCAACATCGCTGAGAAGATGGTCATGGGCCGTATCAGCAAGTACTACAAAGAGGTCTGCCTGCTGGAGCAGCCCTTCATCAAAGACGGGGATCTGTCTGTGACCCAGTACACCGAGAAGGTGGCCAAAGAGCTGGGCGGCAGCATCAAAGTCACCGGCTTTGTCCGTTATGAGAAGGGCGAGGGCTTGGAGAAAAAAGAGGATAACTTCGCGGATGAAGTTGCCAGCATGATCAAATAAGTTCTCCACAGAAATAAAAGATGGGGAAGCACCGGAATCTGTCATAGAATCCGGTGCTTTTTCTCTTCTGCTGGAAAAACGGCTGCGGGAAGATCCATTCGGTTTTTCTACTGCATTCACAGAACCTGCCTCTCTTACAGATACCTCCTGTGACGGGCGTTGACTGTTTTTGCCGGGATAGGGAATTCTATCAAAGGCGGGCCTATAGCCGGAAAGTGGCAGCGGCCCTTATATTTTAGCAGGGGGTATTGGCATGAACGAGAAAAAATACCAATTTACAGCGGTGATTCAAAAGGTGCCGGAAATTGATGGGGCCTATATCGAATTTCCCTATGATGTGAGAGCGGAATTCGGCAAAGGTCGGGTCAAAGTCCAGGTGGTCTTTGATGGCACAACCCTTTATGATGGCAGCCTTGTGCGGATGAAAACCCCAGGGCATATTCTGGGGGTGCGCAAAGACATCCGGGCCAAATTGGGCAAACAGCCGGGGGATTTGGTGGATGTCCTCCTGTGGGAGCGGCCTTGAGGGCTAAGCCCTGTAAAAAGATATCAAATCCCATAAAATACCATCTAGCGGTTTGGTCATTCTATGGGTGGCAATCCGGCGGAAAATAATGTACACTAAATAAGTAGAAAAATGTGCTGCCCAGCTGATTGGGGAAAAGGCCGGCCGGTTTCTATCGCAACCCCCTTAAGGAGGAATGGTTTATGAATTGGACAGAAAATATATCGGTGCTTACGGTGTTCCTTCAAGGGCTGCTCAGCTTTTTTTCCCCTTGCGTGCTGCCCCTTTTGCCGCTGTACATCGGCTATCTTTCCGGCGGTGCGCAGACGGTAGGGGAGGACGGCACAGTCGGATATCAGCGGGGAAAGGTGCTGACCAATACCTTTTTCTTTGTCCTGGGCATCAGCGGGACCTTTTTTCTGCTGGGACTAGGTGCCACTGCTATGGGCGAGTTTTTCAGCGCCCACCGGGTGGCGCTCACCCGGCTTGGCGGCGCTATTGTCTTGGTGTTCGGGCTGTTCCAGCTGGGGGTATTCCGCTCCTTCACCCTGAGCCGGGAGCGGAGGCTGCCCTTCCGGTTGGATCAACTGGCTATGAATCCCCTCACCGCCCTGGCCATGGGGTTCACTTTCAGCTTTTCTTGGACACCTTGTGTAAGGCCGGCATTGACAAGTGTTTTGCTGATGGTGTCTTCCGCTGCCTCCCGCGGGGAGGGAATCCTTCTCATCGGGGTGTATACCCTTGGTTTTGTCCTGCCCTTTTTGGCTGTGGGGTGGTTTACTTCTGCCCTCCTATCCTTTTTTAAAAAACACCAGAGGGTGGTCCGCTTCACCGCCAAAGCGGGCGGCATACTGCTGATCATCGTGGGTGTGATGATGCTGACGGGAATATACGGGGCAGGGGGGAACCTTGGCGGTGCCACTTCAGGAAATTCCCAGGGGGAGGAAAAAGCCAAAACGGAGGCCCCGGATTTCACCTTGGTGGACCAGTATGGGAATACCCACACCTTGTCCGAGTACCGGGGCAAGACGGTGATCCTCAATTTTTGGGCGACCTGGTGCCCCTACTGCGTCCAAGAGATGCCGGACTTGAAGGAAATTTATCGCGCTTATGGTTCCAATGAAGAGGATTTGGTAGTCTTGGGGGTCGCAAATCCCAAGACCGATGAATACGCCTTCGCCAACGACCAATCCCTGGAGTTCGTTGAAAACTTTCTGGAGAAGGGCGGATATGAATACCCAGTGGTAATGGATGTATCCGGTGAGGTCTTTGCCGCCTACGGTGTCACCAGCCTTCCCACTTCCATTTTTATCGACGACCAGGGGAATATCCATCGGGCGGTGCGGGGAGCGGTGTCCCGCTCCAGTCTATACACTCTGACAGAAGATGCATTGAAGGCCTCGACGCCCAAGCTCCCGGAGGGGGAGAGCCACCGGGACTAGGACACTGCATGAGATTGTGAGGAAAAGCCGAGATGAAAAACTACCGAAGGTCTGACCCGCGGCTTGTGCCCCATTCATCACATGGAGGACGGTTGCCCAGGCTGCGGAGGAGGGGAGGGCCATCAGCCTTGCGCCGTCATCCGGTGCAGCCAGCAGCACAGTGGGGTGGAATACTGCTTTTTGTGTGAGGAATACCCCTGCCAGCGCCTGCGGGACAGTTTGGAATTCGATTCGTTCCTGACCCATCAGCACATGCTTCGGGATTTGGACCGGGCCCAAAAAATGGGGATGGAAACCTATCTCGAAGAGCTGGGGGAGAAGACCGCCATTTTAGAAAAACTCCTTGCGGGGTACAACGACGGACGGCGCAAATCCTTCTTCTGCTTGGCGGTCAACCTGTTGGAGCTTTCCGACTGCCAGGAGGTTTGGGAGGAGATTTCCAGCCAGACCACTGGCGCCCAATCCCCCAAGGAACGGGCCGCTTTGGCGGTGAGGCTGTTTCGGGAGCGGGCTGATGAGCGGGGCGTGGAGTTGAAGCTGCACAAGAAGCCCAAGAAGTAAAGCGGATATTCTTTTAAATTAGATACATAAAAAGCTGCCCATCCCTCTATGGGATGGGCAGCTTTTTGGTTACTGTTTTCCTTCCTCATCCAGCTCCTTGCGGCACTGGGGACAGAGGATGTTGATCTTCAAATCATAGGATAAGACCGAGGTGCCGGTGTCCTCCTCCAGCTTTTGGAGAAGCCCCTGTAGCTGGACGTCCAGCAGCTTACCGCAGCGCTGGCAGAGCATGTGGTCATGGGGAAGAAGGGCACGGTCAAACCGGTCCGGTTCCCCAGCCAGCTGCACCCGGCGGATCTCCTCGTCCTTCACCATTAGATTGAGGTTGCGATACACGGTGCCGATGGCGATGGAAGGCATTTCCTGTTTGGCCAAAAAGTAGATTTGATCGGCGGTTAGATGGTCGTCGGATTCCTGAATAATTCGATGGATGAGTTGGCGGTGTTTGGTCATGGAATTGCCCTCCTTTCAGCACAGCTTTGGGGGATGTGTCAGCTGATTTGTTTAAAATTCTCCCTGCCCACGCCGCAGACTGGGCAGGTGAAGCCGGCGGGGAGCTCCTCCCCTTCATAGACGTAGCCGCAGACCTGGCACATAAATTTCGAGAGGGGTTTGCGGGGTTTGAAATTCTCCCTGCTCACGCCGCAGACCGGGCAGGTGAAGCCGGTGGGGAGATCTTCCCCCTCGTAGACGTACCCGCACACCTGACAGACAAAACCGCCGGAGGATGCCTTGGGTTTGGATTCCTCTTCTGGGGGTTGGTAGGTGGGGGCATTTTTGGGGCTCTTGCCTTTGAGCACGGCATGGTAATAGGCATAAGTCATAGCAGGGGCAGTCCGCTCGTAGACCTCGGCGGCGATGACCTCCCCCAGAAAAACGGTGTGAGTAGAGGTCTCCATTGTGCTGATCACCTTGCAGACCATATAGCCCATGCTGGCTTTCACCACCGGGATGCCTTCCGCCAATTCATAATCTACCCCGGCAAATTTATCCTTGTCCTTGCCGGACTGAAAGCCGAAAGCGCCGATCAAGACGGGATCGGTGTTTTCCGGCAGGATGGAGACGGCGAACTTGCCGGTTTTGGCGATGCAGCCATTGGTGAAATTGTCATGGTTGACGCTGACCGCCAAGGTAGCGGGGGAAGAGGTGATCTGCATCACACTGTTGGTGATACAACCAGTGGGGCGCTGGCCATCCAAGGTGGTGGTGATATACACGCCATAGGATAGATCTCGAAAAATTTTCGTATCCATGGTCAAATCTCCCTTTCCATTAGCTGATGGTAGCCCCATCTACCGACAGTACCGCGCCGGTGATGTAGCTGGCCATATCACTTGCCAAAAACAGGAATGCATTGGCAATATCCTCAGGTTCGCCCATCCGGCCCAAAGGGATGGTAGAGGCAATGCGCTGGACCATTTCCTCCGGGAGCGCGGCGACCATATCGGTGCGGATGACGCCGGGGGCTACTGCGTTGACCCGGATGTTGTCTTTGCCCAGCTCCCGAGCAAGGGATTTGGTCAATCCGTTGACGGCAAATTTGGAAGCGGGATAGCCGCAGCCAGCGGGTTGGCCATAAAGGCTGACCATAGAGCTGGTGTTGAGGATTACCCCACCGCCTTGTTCCTTCATAATTTTCGCGGCAGATTGGGTGCAGCGGAACACGGCGTTGACATTTAGGTTTATAATCTTCTCAAAATCGGCGGGATCGTAGTTGTAGAGGGAATCCCGCTGAGAGATTCCCGCGTTGTTGACCAAAATATCCAGGTGGCCAAAAGCTTCTTTTACCTGTTGGAAAGCGGCTTCCACAGCGGCGGTATCCGACAGGTCCGGGGCAATGCCCATAATCTGGGCGTCTGGGTAGCGTTCCCGCAGCTGGGCAACTGCTTTATTGGCGGTTTCCTGCCGGGAGCCGGCCAGAGCCACAGCAGCGTGATTCTCCAAAAATTTTTCCACGGTGGCAAGACCAATGCCACGGGTTCCTCCTGTTACAATGGCTACCTTACCTTTTAACATATGCATTCCTCCTGCTTTTTATATTTCTTAGTTTGACAGGAAAAGACCGCTTTATGAAAACCCTTTCCAGTTTGCAAGACAAATCTACGAGAATCATTCTTAATTTTATTAAACCACAGCGGCAAGGGAATGTCAACCTTTTTTGTATATTTTATTTTCCATTTTATCCGTTGAGGGACAAAGGCGTCCGGCAAAAAGGGTATGGCAGACAAAAAAGCCGCATAAAATGGAAGGAAATCGAAAAATTGGTCTCACCACAAGCGTGTGGAAACAAAGGAGGTTCAGCTGTGGAACAAAGCGGTTGGTTTAAATTGGAAAACAACGGGCAGGCCAAAGCCCCAGCCCCCAAGGCACAGTCCGCCGAGGTGCGCAAAGAGCCGGCGCCCAAAACCATTATGGAGGAAAAATATTATCCCATGCAGGGAAAGGGGCTTGCCACAAAAATCCCCCAGCCGGCGGCGCCTCTGCCCTCTATTGTGCAGAGCCGGGGCCGGGAATCCCAGACCGATCCCTATGGGGATGCGCCCCAGGAACTCCACTCCCAGACGGTTGGCCCCACCGGCCCGGTGTTGCTGCAAGACACGGTACTTCATGAAACACTGGAACAGTTCGTACACAGCCGCCCCCGGGACCGGGTGGTCCACACCAAGGGTTATGGGGCGACTGGGTATTTCCGCCCCTACCGGTCGATGGCGGAATACACCAAGCTGTGCTTTTTACAGAACCCGGAGGAAAAAACCCCGGTTGCCACCCGTTTTTCCCTGGCGGTGAGCAACAAAGGCACCCCGGATACCTCCCGGAATGTGCGGGGGTTTTCCACCAAGTTCTATACCAGCTGCGGGGTGTTTGACCTGCTCTGCAACCACATCCCTGTGTTTCTGGTGCGGGATGCCATTCGGTTCCCCGAGGCGATCCGTGCCCTTTCCGCCTCGCCGGTCAACGGCCTCATCGACCCCAACCGGTTTTGGGAGTTTGTGGCCCGAACCCCGGAATCCACCCATTTCATCACCTGGTTGTACTCCGATATGGGTACGGTAAAGAGCCTGCGGCATATCCGTGGCAGCAGCGTCAACACCTATGTGTGGTGCAATGAGGCGGGGGAGCGGCGGTTTGTCAAATACCACTGGATTCCCATGGCTGGGGAGGAATTCATCAACCAGGAAGAAGCGATGAAACTGGCTGGGGAGAATCCGGATATCGCAGGGCAGGACCTGTATGATGCCATTGCCAAGGGGCAGCCGGTGGAATATGAACTTCGGGTACAGCTCCTTCTGCCGGAAGAGGCGGAGTCCCTGTCCTTCGATCCGCTGGATGACACCAAGATCTGGCCAGAGGACAAAATCCCCCTGGTGCCGGTGGGGCGGCTCACCCTGGACCGCAATCCAGAGAATTTCCTCCATCAGGTGGAGGAACTGGCCTTTGCACCCACCAATCTGCTGGAAGGGGCGGAACTCTCGGCGGATAAGATGCTCCAGGGCCGCTCCTTTATCTACAAAGATGCCCAGCGGTTCCGCTTGGGGCCGGACTTTGGGGAGATCCCAGTCAACCGCTCCCGGGGAACTGGGCGGCCTCAGCCCACCTTGTCCAGTGGGAAGGGGATACGCCTCTCCGGGGACATTGTGCGGGAGGAAATCCCCAGGGCAGACGACTTTACCCAGGCAGGAGAGCGATACCGCAGCCTTACCCCTGAGGGGAGGGAGCACCTGGTGGAAAACATCGCTGCCCAGTTGGTTTCCGTCCAGGAACGGATCCGGGACATGGTATTGGGGTATTTCTCCAAAGCGGATTCCGACTTTGCCAAAGCGGTGGCAAAGGAGATGGAAGAGGGAGGGAAAAGACAGAATTAATAGGCGGTGGAGCCAGGGCAGTTGCCTCCGGCTCCATTTCTTTTTGTAATACGGACGGTGTTATCGGCTTGACAAACGCTGCGTGTCAGGGTACGATTATTCCATATCGTCCCTCTTGTTTGGGCTGCTGGCTGGTTGAGTCCGGGCATTCTGCCACAGGGGGGTGCAAGTCCACTGGGAGAGGAGGAAGATCCATGCCAAACACCCCAAAGGAAACCATAAAGGGTTTTTTTGAGGCTTATTTGGGACAGAGGGATCTAGCCAAAACACTGTCCTACCTGCTGCCGGAAGTGCAGTGGGTGGGTACGGGTAAACATGAAATTGTCCGTACTATCGGGGAGGCCGAAGAGGCGCTGAAGGCAGAATTTGCTGCTGAACCCCTGGGTTATACCCTTCGCTTTTGGGGGGAGAAAGAGACCTGCTTAGGCGGTGGATTTGCCATGTATTTCACCCATCTGGCCGTCTCCCGTGGGGAGGATGAGGGCAAGCCGGTCACCTTGGAAATCCGGGTGACCGCCGTCTGCCGGGAGGGGAAGATTGCCTCCATCCATGCCTCGGTGCCCACCTTTCTCCAGGAGGAAGAGGAGTACTTCCCCATGCGGTTTGGGGAGCGCACCTATTCGGAGCTGACCAAGGCGGTTCGCGCCAATGCGGCACAACTGCTGTATCGATGTATCCCCGGTGGGATTGTAGGCGGCTACATGGAAGAGGGACGCCCCCTGTATTACATCAATGAGGAGATGCTCTCCTACCTGGGGTTCACCTGCGATGAATTTTTACAGGCAACTGGCGGCTTACTAGTCAACTGTATCCACCCGCAGGATCGGGAAAAGGTGAAGGAACGGATCACCGCAATGCTTGATTCCGGTGATTTTTATGAGGTGGATTACCGGATGCTCTGCAAAGGCGGCCAGTATATTTGGATCCATGACATTGGGAAAAGGGTCCAGGCGGAGGATGGCCGGCCGGTGGCCCTCAGCGTCTGCTATGACATTAGTGACCAAGTCCGGCTGCATCAGGAGATGGAGCAGGCCGCCGTAGAACTACAGGGGAAAAACAGGGAGCTAAAGGAATTGGCCAACAACATCCCCGGCGGTGTGGTGAAATGCATTTTCGGCGGGGATCTGCGGACCATTTACCTATCCGAAGGGTTTTGCCGGATGCTGGGCTACTCCGCCCAGGAGATCGCCTTGGGCGGGAGTTTCTATGATTTTCTGTGGGAGGAGGACCGCACCCGGGTTCAGTCAGAGCTGGAGCGTGCGGCGGAAGACATCTGCGCCAAAGGGAGCAGCCTTTCTTTGGAGTACCGTCTCCGCACCAAAGGGGGCTCCCACATCTGGGTGCAGGAGACCAAGCGGGCCATTTTGGAGGACGGAGTACTGTATGGGTACAGTGTGCTGATGGATATCACCGCCCGCCATGAAATGGAACAAAAGCTGAAGGTCAGCGAAAAACGGCTGAGCATCGCGCTGGATCAGACCACCAACCTGGTATTTGATTACCACATCCCCACCAAGCAGATCTCCTTTACCGAAGGGCGGTACCAGATGGATTACAGCACTCTGGAAAACGTCCCGGACAGTGTGATCCAGGAAGGGTGGATCGCCCCGGAATCCCTAAAGGATTGCCGGGAGATGTTTGAGGACATCCAGCGGGGGGAAAAGGCCGCTTCCAGCGAAGTGCTGATGCGCTATACAGGCGAAGGGCCGTTTGTCTGGGTCAGAATTTCTTTGACTACCATCCATTGGGAGGATGGCCGGCCGGTGACCGCTGTTGGGGTGATGGAGGATATCACTGCCCGCAAAGAGGCGGAGCGTTCCTTCCTCAAAGAAGAACAGTACCGGCAGGCGATGCTCTCCTCCATGGACGCCTATGGGGAGATCAACCTGACTAAGAACCGGTTTGAAAAAATCTCCGGCTTGTGGGAGACCTACCTCGCCGTGAAAGGAACTTCCACCTACCAGGAGATTGCGGAGGCAAACAGCCGGCGGTTTGTCCATTTTGAGGACTGGGACAATTATGTCTCTGTGGTCTGCCGGGAGAATTTGCTCCGGTCCTACGCCGCTGGGAATCGGGAAATCCATTGCCAGCACCGCCGTCTCAATAGGGACAACCAGATGGTCTGGATGTTGCTGACCATCCACCTGCTGGCCGACCCGGATTCAGGAGACGTCAAGGCCCTGGCCTACTTGAAGGACATCAACCGGGAAAAACAGCGGGAACTGGAACTCCAATACCAGGCCAAAAAAGACCCCCTTACCCAGCTGTATAACAAAGGCACCGCTGAGGCGTTAATCCGCAACATCCTCCAAGAGCAGAAGGGGAGTCACACCTTCTTCATCCTGGATCTGGATCATTTTAAAGAGATCAACGACACCTATGGCCATATGTTTGGGGATATTGTGCTTTCCCAAGCGGGCAAAGTGCTGTCACAGCTGTTCCGTTCCAGCGACATAGTGGGCCGTCTGGGCGGGGATGAATTCCTGGTGTTTATGCGCAATGTTCCCTCTCAGGAGCTGGTTTTGCGCAAAGCAAAGGAGATGTGCAACGCCGTCTCCAAGCTGTTTGAACAGGATAAGGGGGTCTTTTGTAGCGTGGGCGTGTCCTGCTGCCCGGAGGACGGCAGAAGCTATGAGGAGCTATACCGCCGGGTGGACAAAGCTCTTTACGCCGCCAAAAACAATGGCCGCAACCAGTTTGTCCTTTACCGGGAGGTAGAGCACGGTTCCCAGGAGGGTTCTTTCCAGCTCACCAACATCGATCAAGAGGAGCCGGGGAACGCCTCCGGCCTGTCGGCAGTGCTGGAGCGCCGGTATCTGTCGGAACAGCTTCTCGACCAGCTGGACGCCATTGTCTACGTCAGTGACCCGGAGACCTATGAGCTCTACTATGTCAACCGGGCGATGTACTCCAGTTCTGGCTACGCCGAAGGGGAATGCGTGGGCCGCAAGTGCTATGAGGCCGTTATGGGCCGTTCGGAGCCCTGCCCCTTCTGCACCAACGACTGGCTGGGATTTGACAAATTCTACATTTGGCGGCATTACAATGAAGTCCTCCGCCGGGAGTATATCCTCAAGGACAAATTCATCCTCTGGAATGGCAAAAAGGCCCGGATGGAGATCGCCATAGACCCCAATACGTTGGCGGAATAAACAACATCCCCGGAGCGAAGGGAAAGGTCCCTTTCTCCGGGGATTTGTTCCGCTGGGGAGCCCGCCATTGCGCCTGCCATGCGGAAGGTATATAATGAGGGTATGTTGACTTTTATGTCTGCTGGCGCAATCTATTTTTATGCGCTGACGCAGGAACGACAACAACAGGAGGAAAAATCCATATGTATGATGTTTTGATTCAAAACGGCACCCTAGTGGACGGAACGGGGGCGCCCTGCCGCAAAGGGGACATCGCGATAAAAGATGGAAAGATCGCCGCCGTAGGGGAGAACCTCCCTGGGGAGGCTGCCCGGGTGATTGACGCCGCAGGCAAGGTGGTGTCCCCGGGGTTTATTGATTTCCACAACCATTCGGACGCGGGGATTCTCCTGGGCCTGGATGCCCATAACTACTTGGAACAGGGGGTGACCACCCAGGTCACCGGCCTCTGCGGCACCGGCGCAGCTCCCTGTTACCCCGGCATGGTGGATGAAAACAAGGTGGGACTCTCCCAAGAGGAGTGCCAGAAATGGGATGCCATCTGCGACAGCATCCCTTCCTTTTTGGATCATGTCTCCCAGATGGAGCTGGGGGCCAACATGGCCTTTTTCATTCCCCAGGGCAACATCCGGGGCCGGGTGATGGGGTTTGACCCCTCCGTCCCCACAGAGGAGCAGCTGGAGGAGATGAAAGCCTTAGTCCGGGAGGCGATGGAGGCAGGGTGCATCGGCTTCACCACCGGCCTGGTGTATGCCCCCTCGGTCTACGCCGGGGAGGAGGAGCTGGTGGAACTGGCCAAGGTAGTGGGGGAATACGGCGGCTGCTACGATTCCCACATCCGCGGCGAGGGGGCCAACGTGGTCGAAGCGGTAGAGGAGGCCATTCGGGTCGGGGAAAAGGCCGGCATCCCAGTGGTGATCTCCCATGTCAAGGTGATCGGAGCGGAAAATGAGGGGCTTTCCCAAGAGATCATCCGGGTGATGGAGGAAGCCAATGCCCGCGGGGTGAAGGTCCGGGCGGACCAGTACCCCTACTTGGCGGGGAGTGCCCCCTTTATCAGCTGCATCCCCCCAAAGTTCCATGTGGACGGGGACGATAAGCTGACAGAGTCCCTCAAAGATCCAAAAGTCCGCCAGGCGATCACCCATTCGGTTCTCCACGAAAGGGAGGAGTTTGAAAGCCATTGGGTCTCCGCCGGGTTTGAAGGCTGTTTGATGGTGGGCTGTGCAAAAACTCCCCAATATATTGGGAAAACCATCGCCCAGATCGCAAAGGAGGAGGGGAAAGACCCCTTTGACGCCTCCTATGACCTGCTGATCGCCAACGACGGTGTGGCCCAGGGCATCTACTTCTGCCAGAACGAATCGGATATGCTCCGTCTGTTGGCTCATCCATATGTCATGGGCGGCAGCGATTGGTCCAACTTCACCTCCCGCCACGACCCGGAGCAGGTGGGCGGCGCCCATCCCAGGGGGTACTCCACTTTTATCAACCGCCTTGCCCTGATCCGCGACCACCGGCTGATGACCTTGGAGGAATCCATCCACCGGATCACCGGCTTGCCTGCTGAGATGAGCGGCATCCAAGGAATTGGCGTTCTGCGAGAGGGCGCCCGGGGCGACGTCTGCATCTTTGACTACGATGAGCTTCGCGCCCAGAGCGACTATGTCCACCCCTTCCGGCCCAACCTGGGGCTGGATTATGTGTTGGTGGGCGGCAAGCCCGCGGTGGAGCAGGGCCGGTACACTGGAGTGAAAAACGGCCGGGTGCTGCGCCGCGGCCGCTAATGGGGAGGCCGATTTATGTACCATCAGCCCTTCCGCCATGTGTGGAGGCCCGGCCCTGCGACATCTTACTGTGTGGAAAAGGGATTCTCCACCACCTTTGGGGAACAGTGTGACGGGTACGCCCGTGCGGAAAACGGGCTGCGCACCCTGTTGGGCGGGCCTTGGCCCCAGCCCTTCCCCGACCGCAAGCGGTATAACCTTTTAAAAGCCATCACCTTTGAAGTGGAAGAAAACCTTCTGCAAATCTTGGAGGACAGCGGCCTTCCCAAACCCACTAAAGTGGATCGAAGCCAGTTGAAAAGGCTGGAACCGGCCTACCGCCTCACCGGATACCGGACCGTCTATACCATGACGGGGGAGGAGTTCCGCCCTTTTGCAGGGCTCTTAGATGGGGAGCTCCCCTGGTTTTTGGAGGGGGCGAAGGTCTTTGCCTCCAACTCTGCACATCGGGAGCGGGCCACCCAGGAGAATTTGATCCTGGCGGTGGCGGGTTTGCGTTGCCTCCTGTACGCCCAGTATGGGCCGGAGGTGGACTTGGCGATTGCCCCCAGGGACAAGGAGAAGCAGGGGATGGGCTACTTCAAGGCCCAAAGCCTGTTCCAGGTTATCCCGCCGGAGTGGGAGGAGGCAGAACAGTATGCCTTCGACCCCAGGGGAGAGCTCACCTTTGAAAACTACCCTTTTTAAAACGGAAAACCCCCTCGCTTCCAACGAAGCGAGGGGGTTTAAAAATATTACAGCTTCAAAATCCGCTTGGCATTTTCAGACAGCAGCTGTTCCAGCACATCTTCCCGGAAGGGGAGGGCCCGGAACTGCTCCATGCTCTGGATCATGGAGCGGATGGGGTAACCAGTGGCAAACAACATCCGGTACTTGAGGAAGTAGTTGGCCGCCTTCACATACTCATCCGCAAAGGGCATGTTGGGGATGTAGCAGTAAAAATCGGGGAACAGGTAGACATTGGGGCAGATCAACGCCATGCCCAGCGCCTCCTGGACAAAAGGCCAGCAGCCGTGGTCCACAGTGAAGATCACATCAGGGTAACGGTTGGCGATCCGCTGGATGTGAACCGGGTGGGCATAGCTCATATCCGGCCCCACAAAGATGCTGTCGGTCAGCGAGACGATCAGGCCCAGCTCCTGGCACTTGTCATAGATGGGGGTGAGGCACTCATCGTCGGTGTAGAGGCCAAAGTACCCCGGCTCAATGGAAACGCCTTTGAAGCCGAACTCCTTGGCGGTGCGCTCAATCTCCCGGACGGCAGCGGGGATATCGGAAAGGTCGATGCCGGCAAAGCCCAGCAGCTTATTGGGGTATTTTGCGACCAGTTCAGCGATCTCATCGTTGGGGACATACCCTTCGGTGGGGGTCTGGCGGCCGTGGATTACCGCCAGGTCGATGCCAGCTTTCTCCATCTCCTGGAAGTAGAGATCCATATCGCAGGTGCGGGCCGATTCCATCTCGCCGCTGTTCATGTTGAGGGCGGGAACCAACTCGGGGCTCTCAAAATCCTCATCCACCTTGCGGGGGAAGAGGGCAGTGTTGGTGGCAAAGCTCTTGTACGGGGGACGAGAGCGAAAATCAATGACCACAGGTTAACCCTCCTTGACAGTGTTGGATTGGCGCATCTTTTGGATGCGCTTTTTCTCCGCCTCCTGACGGCGGATGGAGTAGAGCACCAGGCCCACGATGGTGGCCAGGTAGGGAATCATCAGCAGCAGTTCCGAAGGGATGCTAAAGGATTGCAGCACATTGGCCAGAGCATCTGCTACGCCGAAGATCGCCGCCGCAAAGGCCGCGCCAAAAGGATGGCCGCCTCCCATGGATTCCGCTGCGATGCCAATGAAGCCGCGGCCCGCCATCATATCCCGCACAAAGCGGCTGGCATAGGACATGGACATGAACATTCCGCCAAAGGAGGCGAACATGCCGGAGAGGGCCAGGGCGATCAGCTTGATCCGGTTGGAATTTTCCCCTACGGATTCCGCCGCCATAGAGTATTCGCCCACCGCCCGAATCCGAAGGCCCAGAGGGGTCTTATACAGGAGCACATACATGACGATGACGCTGACAATGGCCAGGTAGGTAAAAAAGCTGTGGCCAGAGAGGATCTCCCCCAGAATGGGGATGTCTTTTATGATGGGGATGTTGATGTTGGGCACCGTAAGGCTGGCCAGGCTGGCGGTGGAGCCCTTGTCGCCGGTGATGGCGAACATGGCGAAGACGGTGCCGCCGTTGGCGATCAAGTTGATGGCGATACCGGTCAGCCAGATGTCGGTGTCCATGATGATGTGGAAGTACCCCAGAAAGAGGCCGATGCCCACCCCGGCCAGCATCCCGATGAGGACGGCCAGCCAGACGTTTTTCAGGTAAGCGCTGGCCACGACGCCCGCCAGGGCGGAAACCAGCATGGTGCCTTCAATGGTGATGTTGCGCACCCCCGCCTTCTTGGCGATGAGGCAGGCCATAGAGGCGAAGATGATGGGTGTGGTGACCCGGATGATGGTGGCTACAAACCCAGCTGAGAAAATGACGCTCCAGAAACCGTTCATCTCTTATGCCTCGCTTTCTGCCGGCTGCGCTGCGGCGGCTTTGATGTTTTTCACGATCAGTTTCTGCTGGGTGCCAGCCAGGAAGCCTTTGGCTGCGATGAGCAGGATCATAAATGCCTGGATGACCACCACCAGCTCGCTGGCCACATCGCTGGTGCGGTTCATGATGTCGGCGCCGGTTTTGATGTAGGCGATGAACAGCGCCGCAATGGGCACAAACTTGGGTTTAAACCCGGCGATGGTGGCAATCAGGATGCCGTCCCATCCAAAGCCGGGGAGAGCCATCCACTGGAAGCGGTTGTGCCGCCCCAGGATCTCCGCCGCACCTCCCACGCCGCTGAGGAAGCCACCCAAAAAGGAGCTGAGCATGCACATGGCGAAGATGTTGACCCCGGAGTATTTGGCAAACTTCATGTTGGATCCGATGAGCCGCATTTTGTAGCCGATGTGGGTCTTGTCCATCAGGACATAAACCAAAACCATGGCCACAATGGCTAAGATCAGGGCGCTTGTCACTTTGGTGCCCTTAAAGAGGGTCCCCAGTACCGCCCCGGAGGGGATGGCATAGGAGGCGGTCATGCCTACATCGGGGTCGCGGATGACATAGTTTAAGATGTACAGCCCCAAGTAGAGGAGCACGTAGTTTAGCATTAAAGAGCCTACAAACAGGTCGGCGTCAAACTTCAGCTTTAAATACATGGGGATCATGGCGACAACGCCGCAGACCGCGCCTGCCATCAGGAAGGAGGAGAGCTTTGCAGGCATCCCGGTAAAGCCGGAGGAGATGGCCACCCAGGCCGCCAACAAGCCGCCGAAGAAGACCGATCCCTCACCGATGACGCTGCTCATGCCCACCGAGAACATGACGCATACCCCCAATGCGGTAAAGCAGACCGGGATGAAGTATTCGATCAGGTTGCCGAACCGGCGCACCGTGCTGAAGGGGCCGGTCAGGAAGGATTTGATGGCGGCCAGAGGCTCCTTGCTCACCATCATGATAAACAGGAAGGCCAAAACCATGGCGATGAGGATGGCCAGCATGGTTTTGATCACCCCGAAGAATTGCAGCAGCTTTTTATTGCTCATAACAAACCTCCCGGATCTCGTCTTCGGTCTGGCGCTGAACGCCCAGCATGTATTGGCCCAACTCCGCCTCAGTGAGGGTGGAGGCATCCTCGAAGTAGGCGACGATCTCGCCGTCGTACATCACGATCATAGAATCGGAAAGCTCCATGATCTCATTGAGGTCGGCGGAGACCAGCAGCACAGCCACGCCGCTGTCCCGCAGCTCCACCAGCTTTTCGTGAATGGCCTTGGCGGTGCCCACATCGATGCCCCGGGTGGGCTGGTCGGCAATGACCAGAGAGAGGTCGCCAGTCAGTTCCCGGGCCACGACCACCTTCTGCATATTGCCGCCGGAGAGCATCCTGACCAACACATTCTCGTCAGCGCATTTGATCTCAAAATCCCGGATGAGCCGGGTGCAGTAGTCCTTGATCTTTTTGGCGCTCAAAAAGGGGCCGTTGCTGACAGTGGGGCTGTCGCTCTTGTCGGAGATCAGGTTTTCCGCGATGGTGGAATCCCCGGCCGCGCCGTAGGTCAGCCGGTCCTGAGGGATATGGCCCACCTTGGCGTCCCGGATCTGCCGCACGGTAAAATGGCTGGAGTCCTTGCCGCCAATTTTGATGGTCCCGTCCTCGATTGGGCGAAGGCCGGTAATAATCTCAATCAATTCCCGCTGGCCGTTTCCTTCTACCCCGGCAATGCCCAGAATCTCCCCGCCCCGGGCAGAGAAGTTGACGTTTTTCAGCATCATTTTCTCTTGTGCGTATCCGTAGGAGAGGTTTTTTACCTCCAGCACAGGGGCTCCAGGGTGCTTGGGTGCTTTGTCGATTTTGGAGACCACGTCCCGCCCAACCATCAGCCGGGAGATGTCCTCCACCGAGACTTCGTCTACATTATAGACGCCCATGGACCGGCCGCTGCGCAGAATGGTGATCCGGTCGCACAGCTCTTTAATCTCCCGGATTTTATGGGAGATAAAGATCACCGTGTGCCCCTGTTCCCGCAGCAGTTTGAGCTGTTTGAACAGCTCGCTGGTCTCCTGGGGGGTGAGGACGGCAGTGGGCTCGTCCAGGATGAGAATGTTCGCCCCACGGTATAGGGCTTTGAGGATTTCCACACGCTGCTTCATCCCCACTGCCAGGTCGGAGACCCGGGCGCGGGCGTCGATGGGCAGGTTGTATTTTTGGGAAATGGCTTCGGTCTCGGCCACCGCCTTTTCCATGTCCAGAAACATGCCTTTTCGGGGCTCGCTGCGCAGGACCATATTCTCCGCCACCGAGAGGGATGGGACCAGCATAAAGTGCTGGTGCACCATGCCGATGCCCAGTTTGAGGGCATCGGTGGGGGAATTGATCTCCACCTTTTGGCCGCGGCAGTAGATTTCCCCTTCATCGGGGTGTTCAATGCCGAAGATCATCTTCATCAGGGTGGATTTGCCCGCGCCGTTTTCCCCCATCAGCGCGTGGATCTCGCCGGCATTCACCGAGAAATCCACCTTGTCGTTGGCCAATATGCCGTTGCCGTAGATTTTTGTGATGCCCTTCATGGACAGTACAGGTTCGCTCACAGAAATGACCCATCCTTTCCTAGGTGGTTGAATTCGATGGAATAGAAACCGAAAAACGGTTTTCAGCAGCCTTTGCCTAGCTGCATGAAAACCGTTTGTGCCTTGGTGCAGGGGAAAGAATTAGGCATTTTTGAATGCATTGAGCTCATCCTGGCTCATACCATAGGCGGATTTGACCACGATTTTGCCGGAGACGATATCGGCTTTGATCTCATCCAGTTTGGTGCGAACCTCTTCGGGGACGAGTTTCTCATAGTATTCATTCTCGGCCAGACCGACGCAGTTTTCCGCAATGCCGACGGTCTCATGTTTGCCGAAGATGTTCTCTCCCTCCATGATGCGCAGGAAAGCTCCCTCAATGGAGTTGCCGACGAATTTCAGCACAGAAGTGGGCATGTATTCGCAGATTTCGGGGTTGGTTTCCTTATAGGAGATGCTGCGGTCCACGTCGCAACCCAAGTACATTTTCTGGGCGGCCAAACCGGCTTCAAAGGCGCCGGGATAAGCCTGGCCAGCGGCGGGGAACACCAGGGAAGCACCCTGCTGGTACTGGGTGTTGGCGATCTCTTTGCACTTGGCAACGTCGTTCCAGCTGCCTACAAAAGCGGAGTAGACTTCGATGTCAGGGTTGATATAGCGGGCGCCGTCGATGTAGCCAACCAGGAAGTCGTTGATAGCGGGGATCTCCATGCCGCCGATGAAGCCGATTTTACCGGTATCGCTCATCTGGGCGGCCATAGCGCCGGCCAGGAAGGAAGCCTCGTTCTGTTTGAACAGGCAGGAGTACACGTTGGGGTACTGGTCCTCGCTCTCCCGGACGATTTCAGCGTCGTAGACGATGAATTTCTGATCGGGGAACTCGTTGCTGGCCTCCATGACAGGTTCGACCATCTGGGCGGTGCCACAGACGATATAATCCCAACCTTCTTCGCAGGCGTCCAGGGTAGTGGGCAGGTATTTGGGAACGTCGGCAGCGGAGTTGCCCATCTCGACGATCTTGATTTCTGCGCCGTACTCATCGCGCATTTTTTCAACGGCAGCAGCTGCGGCGTCGTGGTTGCCGCCGTCGCCTCGGGTATTACTGATCAAATGCAGGATTTTTACACCGGCGAAGGATTTTTCACCGTCGGCCTCAGAGGAAGTGGAAGAGCCGGATTCGGGAGCGCTCCCAGAACTGCTGGTCCCACCGCCGCCGCAGGCGGTCAGGGAGAAGGCCAGGCTAAGGGAAAGAACTAATGCCAAAAGTTTCTTCATATTAGATCCTCCTAAAAGATAATGCTCACCGGCGCGTGGCAAATCCGCGCAGATGAACAGTTTGAACACAGCTAGGTCAGCCTGCTATGTTCTGGCGTTTTTATAGTAGCATTTTGTGTCGGCAAAGTAAAGATTTTGCAAAACTTATTGGAAAAATCCAGTGATTTTTCAGGATGTGTCGAAAAAAATACAGGGCTTTTCCCACAATTGTTGGTGATAATCCCTATTTCATCCGGGCAGGCGGATAGGATTTTGTCAAACTTTTGATGAACATTTCATCAAACGGGTTTTTTTCTGGTATAGTGATAAGAAGGGAATTTTGATACAAACCTGTAACAAAGTGGACCATTCTGCGACTCATTGGATGAAAGGAGGGGGAGGCCATGGTGGAGGAACTGTACCGCACCTATAAACAAGATGTCTACGGCTATCTACTCAGTTTGACCCGGGATCCCTCCTTGGCGGAGGATTTGCTATCGGAGACCTTCTTAAAGGCGATTCAAAGCCTCCCAAAGTTCCGAGGGGACTCCACCTCAAAGACCTGGCTACTGGGCATTGCCCGGAACGTGTGGCTCCAGGAGCTGCGCCGCCGCCGTAAGACGGTGGAGTACAGCGACCTTTTGGAGGTGTATGTAGGGGAGGGGATGATCGATCATTTCCTCACCCGGGAAGCAGTGGCCCGCGTGGGGGAACTGCTCCGGGAAAAGGAAGAGCGAGCCCGACGGGTGGTGGCCCTGCGGGTGGACGGCACCCCTTACCAGGAGATCGCCAGGGAGCTGGGCATCACCGAAAACTCGGCGCGGGTCATCGATTTCCGCACCAAAAAATGGCTGAAACAAACCTTGGAAAAGGAGGGGCTGCTATGAAAAAACAAGACGTTCCCTGCGGGGTGTGCCTCGACTTGATCCCCTTGGTGCGGGATGGAGTGGCCAGCGAGGAGAGCATACAGCTGGTGTTGGATCACACCGCCGTCTGCCCCAGCTGCCGGGAAGCCCTGGGGGAGGAATTCCGCCAGGAGGTGGACGACAGCAAGGTTTTGGCTTCCATCCGCCGAAAGCTGGCCCACATGGGGATGATGCTCCTGGCGGCTGGGGTCATTCTGGGGGTGGTGATCACCGAGTCATCGGCCATGTTCCACAACTTTCTGCTGATGCCTGCCGCGGGGGCGATGGGGTATCTCCTTCTGAAAAAAAGATGGCGCCTGGTGCCGGCGGGGGTGGGCCTCTTGACCTATCTGTGGCAGGTGGGGAGCGCCCTGGGACAGGGTGCTGGATGGGGGGCAAACCTCCTGGTGCCGCCCCTGTTTTTCGCCGTTATCTATATGGCGCTGACCGCCTTGGGCGCGCTGATCGCCGCCCTTTTCACCTTTGCCTTTCAAAGGGGGGAATCATAAATGAAGCCGCAAAAGCTCAGGAGAATCCTCGCCGGGGGGCTGGGGCTTCTGCTTGTCGTCCTGCTGCTTTTCCTGTGGAATGGCACGGCGGGGAACCCCATTTCCGCGTTGATCGCCACCCGAAACATCACAGCTTATGTAAAGGAGACCTACCCTGGCGCGAATTTTTCCGTGGAAAACGCCCATTACAATTTTAAAACGGGGGGATACAGCTGCTTTGTCACCTCGCCCATCAGCGAGGACACCGCTTTTTCCATCGACTACGGTGGGGGGAAAATCTGGGACCGCTATGAATCGGAGGTGGGGAACCGGTTTTCCACCTACCGCCGCCTGGATGGGGAGCTGGACGGCCTAGTGGAGAAGATCGTCCAGGAACAGTTCCCCCATAAGGTCAACCTGGTCATCGGCACCTTGGAAGCAGGGGAGGATATGTCCAATGACCTTACCTTGGATATGCCTTTTGACCGGTACCATCTGCCGTTGCCGGTGGAGGTCACCCTTTGGGTGGACACCGAGGATATCTCCTATGACCAGGCCGCCCGCCTGCTTTTGGAACTGGACGGCATCTTTCAAAGGGAGAAGCTGGCGGTGGCTCGGTATTCCATCCGCCTGTCGGATGTGGTGGAATATGATAAAAACGGCAATCCGGTCTATGACCACCAGCGGGAGGAAGTCAACATTTATGACTTCCCAGCTGCCCGCCTTGCTGCGGAGAACCTTCCCCAGGTGCTGGAAGAGCACCGGATCCAGTGGGAGAAGGAGGCCGATGCCTGGAAGGAAGAGTCCCCTGAGAATCGGGAATGAGACATGAAAAAAGCCCCGGGCCCTTTGGCAGGGCCTGGGGCTTTTGGGTTGCATCCCAAGGGCCTTTGTGATACAGTGAAATTATAGATTTCTAGAAAAAACGACAACACTACGACCCAATAAGGAAGAACAATGAGTAACAGCGCAAAAAAATTGGAAAAACTGGTCCGCATCGCCCAGCTGTATTACCAAGAGGAAAAAACGCAAAGCGAAATTGCCAAGATCTACGGGGTCTCCCGACCCTTGGTGAGCCGGATGCTCCGGGAGGCCAAGGAGCTGGGAATTGTAGAAATCCGCATCCGCCCCCCGCGGGAGCGAGACAGCCAAGTCCTCAGCCGGGCCAAAGCCGCCTTTGGAATTCAGGGCGGGGCATTGGTAGGGGATTCGGCCAATGACAACATGGTGAACCGGGAGCTGGCCGAAGCCGCCATCCACTACCTTTGTGAGCTGGAGGGGGCCAACTTCGGCATTGGCTGGGGGACGGTGATAGGGGAGTTCATCACCGCGCTGGAGGAAAAATCCCCCCGGCAGTCCACTTTGAAAACGGTCTGTCCCTTGGTGGGAAACAGCGGCATTTCCAACCGGAATTACCACCCCAATGAGAATGTGCGTATCTTTGCCCAGCAGACCTTTGCAGAGCCTTATTACCTGCACACCCCCGCCTTTGCCGAGTCCCAGCAGGACATGGAATTGATCCATCAGATGGAGCACTACAAGGCGGTATACCATCAATGGGAGCAGCTGGATGTGGCCTTGGTCAACATCGGCAACTACTCATCGGTGCCGGACTTTGCCGCCGCCGCCCGCTATGGTGAGATGCTGAGCACCCGCCGTCCCGCCGGCCGGCTGCTGGCCTATTTCTACGACGACGAGGGAAAAATCCTCCGGTCGGACACCGATTATGCCATCCAGATTCCCACCGGCGTGTTGGCCCGGTGTCCCAACGTCATTGGCATCTGCTCGGCCAACGTCACCCCCCGCACCCTGTTGGGGGCGCTGCGCACCGGGCTTATCACTCATCTCATCGCCCGGGAATGGCTGGTACAGGAGGCGCTGGAGCGATGCGGAGGTCCCATTTAACTTTGTTACATATGTAACACCGAGTTCCCCTTTGTGGGGAACTCGGTGTTTTTGTTGTCTTTCTCTCTAAAAACAAACGATACAGTTGCAAATTTTTATAGAAAATCCAGCTTTTGATTGACATCAGTGCTTGAAAACGATATCATCAAGTTACAGAGGTTACAACAGATGTTTGGAGGTGTTCCAATGGTTTTGGATAAACAAAGTTTGAAAGCTATGTTTCTAGGCGCGGCCAGGGTTTGGCAGGAGAACGCCGCACACCTCAGTGAGATTGACTCCCGGTTCGGGGACGGCGACCACGGTGTGACCATCGGCAAAATCGCCGCCCTGCTGGAGCAGGAGGCCGCCGGCTGGGGGGATGCCAGCATCCACGATTTCATTGAAGATCTAGGCATGGGCATCATGGGGGTCAATGGCGGCAGCGCCGGCCCCTTGTACGGCACCCTGATCGGCGGCTTGGCCGAGCCCTTGGGGGAGGAGGCGCAGATTGACGGCGCCCTTCTCAAAAAGATGCTGGCGGGCAGCCTCTCTAGTATGGAGGATATCACCACCGCCAAGGTAGGGGACAAAACCATGATGGATGCCCTCATCCCAGCAGTGGAGGCCGCTTTGGCCGCCCCTGACGAGGTGAAGGCAGTCCTGGATGCCGCTGCCTTAGCAGCGGCCGACGGGGCCAAGGCCAGCGAGGGGTTTGTCTCTAAATTTGGGAGGGCCCGCAGCTACAAGGAGCAGACCATCGGCACCCCCGATGCGGGCGCGGTGAGCACCGCCCTGTTTTTTGCCGGGATGGCGTCCGCCATTCGGTAAATCTACGGCAATCCTGCGGAGGAATCCGCTTTTCATCGAAATAGGACAACAGAAGTGGAGGAACAATGCCATGAAAATGAAAAAGTTTATCAACGACCCAGCTGATTTGACCAAGGAACTGCTGGAGGGTTTTGCCGCTGCCAACCGGGATCTGGTCACCCTTGCGCCCCAGAATACTGTGATCAACAACAAGTTGGAGAGCGCCGACCGGGTCACCATCGTCACCCAAGGGGGATCCGGCCATGAACCCGCCATCAGCGGCTTTGTCGGCGAGGGCATGGTGGATATCTCGGTGGTAGGCGACGTCTTTGCTGCGCCCGGCCCCAAGGCCTGCGTGGACGCCATTAAGATGGCGGACAAGGGCAAAGGCGTTTTGTACATCGTCCTCAACCACGCCGGGGATATGCTCACCGGCAACCTGACCATGAAACAGTGCAAAAAAGAGGGCCTCAACGTGATCAAGGTGGTCACCCAGGAGGATGTGGCCAACGCCCCTCGGGAGAACAGCGATGACCGCCGCGGTCTGGTGGGCTGCATCCCCACCTATAAAATCGCCGGGGCCGCTGCCGCCGAGGGCAAGAGCCTGGAAGAGGTGGCGGCTGTGACCCAGCGCTTTGCCGACAATATGGCCACCCTGGCTGTGGCTGTCCGCGGGGCGACCCATCCCTCCACCGGCAGCATGCTGGCCGACTTGGGCGAGGATGAGATGGAGATCGGCATGGGCCAGCACGGCGAGGGAGGCGGCGGCCGCCAGGCAATGAAATCCGCCGATGAGACAGCGGTCATCATGGTGGATGCCCTGCTCAAAGACCTCTCCATCCAAGAGGGGGAGAAGGTCATGCTGATCCTCAACGGCACTGGGGCCACCACTTTGATGGAGCTGTTCATCCTCTACCGCAAATGCGAATCCTATCTGAAGGAAAAGAACATCGAGATTGTCGCCAACTACGTGGGCGAGCTGCTGACCGTCCAGGAGCAGGCCGGTTTCCAGATGTTCATGGCCCGGATGGACGATGAACTCCTCCATTACTGGAACGCCCCCTGCAACACCCCTTATCTGAAAAAGTAATCCCGTTTGATAAAAGGAGAACCAACATGGCTGACAACCAGGGCAACAAAGTTGCCAAAGATTATCACCTGGATGTAAAACCCGCCCAGGAGGGCTTTTACCTCAAGGGCCTCAACCACTGTGATTGGGGGATGAAAAACCGGCTTTCCCGCATCTTCAACCCCAAGTCGGGCAACACGGTGATGCTGGCCTTTGACCACGGCTACATCATGGGTTCCACCGCCGGGCTGGAGCGGCTGGACGTCACCATCCCCCCGTTGATGGACGATGTGGATGTGCTGATGGCCACCCGCGGCGCGCTGCGCAGCTGTATCCCTCCCACTACCGACAAGGCCCTCTGCCTGCGGGTCACCTACGACTCCTCGGTAGTCAAAGAGGAGATGAGCGCCGGTGGAGGCTTTTCCTGCGACATTGAAAACGCCATCCGCATGAACGCTGCCTGCATGGCGGTACAGACCTTCATCGGCGCCCCGGGGGAGAGCAACTCCCTGGAGCTCCTCTCCCGCACGGTGGACGCCGGAACCAAGTACGGCATCCCCACCCTGGGGGTGGTAGCGGTGGGCAAGCAGATGGCCCGGGATACCCGGTTCTTCCTCCTGGCCACCCGCATCCTGGCCGAGACCGGCGCCAGCTTCGTCAAAACCTATTACTGTGAGGATTTTGAAAAGGTGGCTGCCGCCTGCCCGGTGCCCCTTGTCATCGCCGGAGGTAAGAAGATCCCCGAGGACGAGGCCCTGACCATGGCTTACCGCGCTATCAGCGAAGGGGCCCACGGGGTGGACATGGGCCGGAACATCTTCCAGTCGGAAGACCCGCTGGCCATGACCAAAGCCATCGCCAAGGTGGTCCACGAAGGCTATACCGATAAACTGGCCTACGAATACTTCCTCGACCTGAAGAACAGCAAGTAATCTTGTGAAAGGAGCGATCCCCATGTCCGCAACCTACATGCACATCGGCATCCCGGTGACCAACAAAAAACCTGGCATGACCTACAACGAGGCCATGAAATTCTGGGCCAGCAACGTGGATGATTACGATTACAAAATCGAGTACCTGAAATTTGAGGAGGGAACCCCTTTCCCGGAGATCATGCACAAAAATCCCCATGTGGCTTATAAGGTGGACGACATGAAGCCCTATTTGGACGCCGCCGACCGGATCATCTTCGGGCCGCAGGAAATCGGCCCTGGGGTGCGCATCGCCTTTGTGATTCAGGACGACGCCATCATCGAGCTGTACGAGGAGAAATAGCGGGATTCTTTCCCCTGTAAAAGTACCTGCCCAGCGCCGGATGTGCCTGCATCCGGCGCTTTTTTATAGGGACATTCCCTGGGAGAGCGGAACCGTCAGACCCCTCAGATTCCCAGGGGGGCTTTTGCCATCCGCTGGGGGAAGTTTTGTTGCGCTGGATTGGGAAACCGTGTATAATGAAAGACAAATATGGCTGAATCTGACAGGCCCAGGAAGCTGCCTGTTGTTTGGAACGACCAACTTTGTCCCACAGGGGACGGGGATATTAAAGGAGGAGACCACATGCCCAACGAGAAGAACCCCATCGAATTAGAGCTGGGGGAAGCCGCCCCCGTGCTGACCTTGGAACCCTATGAGGAGAGTTCCCTGGCGCTGAAGCCTGCGGCGGAGGAAGCCTTGGCCACCGCCCCGGAGGAGAACCCGGACTATCTCAGCGAAAGTTCCCTTTCCCCGGAGGAGAGGCAGATGGTCAGCGATTTTGCCGAGAAGATCGACGTGAATAACTCTACCATCGTCCTGCAATACGGAGCAGCCTGCCAGAAGAAGATCGCCGCCTTCTCAGAAAGCGCCCTTCAGAGTGTGCGGACCAAAGACCTGGGCGAGGTGGGGGATGCGATCACCGATCTGGTGGTGGAGCTCAAGGGCTTCTCCCTGGAAGAAGAGGAGAAAGGCGGGTTCTTTGGCCTCTTTAAAAAAGCCACCAATCAGGTGGAGAAGATGAAAGCCCGCTATGACAAAGCGGAACTCAATGTGGAGAAAATCGCCGGGGTGCTGGACGGCCATCAGGTGCAGCTGATGAAGGACATTGCTATGCTGGATAAGCTGTATGCCCTCAATTTGACCTATTTTAAAGAGCTGACCATGTACATCCTCGCCGGCAAAAAGCGGCTGGCCGATGTCCGCTCCACCACTTTGGAGGAGCTGAAAGCCAAAGCCCAGCGATCCGGCTTGGCGGAGGACGCCCAGGCGGCCAATGACTTTGCCGCCATGTGCGACCGGTTTGAGAAGAAACTCCACGACCTGGAGCTGACCCGGATGGTATCCATCCAGATGGCGCCCCAGATCCGCATGGTGCAGAACAACGACGCCTTGATGGCGGAGAAGATCCAGTCCACATTGGTCAACACCATCCCCTTGTGGAAAAACCAGATGGTGCTGGCTTTGGGCATCGCCCACTCCCGGGAGGCGATGGAGGCCCAACGGGCAGTCACCGATATGACCAATGAACTCCTCAAGAAGAATGCGGACACCCTTAAAATGGGCACAGTGGAAGCGGCCAAGGAGAGCGAGCGGGGCATCGTGGACCTGGAGACTCTCAAATACACCAACCAACAGCTGATCTCCACCCTGGACGAGGTAGTCAAAATCCAGGAGGACGGCCGTGCCAAACGCCGCGCTGCCGAAGCGGAGCTGGGCCGCATCGAAGGCGAGCTGAAGCAGAAGCTGCTGGATATCCGGGGGTAGAAGGGGAGAATTGCTGTGCGGGGAAATCCCGCACCCAAGGGCTTCCTCTGGTAGGAGGAACCTGGTTTGCCATCCTCCCTGCGCTTCCACATATCATATCCACTTGAAACGATAGGAGTTTCCTGTATGAATCTAAACCGTTACCTCCTCCCCGGCGTGTTGGGCATCCTGTCCGGCGCAGTGGTGTGGCTGTTTGCAGAAAATTGGCTCTTGGGCCTCCTGGCTGGAGCAGCCGTGTTTGTGCTGATGTGGGTGGTGTTCCGCCCCCGCAAAACCGAGATGGAGGCCCCTGCTTCTAAGGGGCGGGCCGCCATGCTCCAGCAGGTCCTCGCCGAGGGCAACCAATACCTGGACGCTATTTGGAAGGTGGAACTGCGCATCCACGACCCTGGCATCAAGGACGAGGCGGTGGCCATTTGTAAAACGGCTAAAAAAATCCTGGACGCCCTGGGGGAGCAGCCAGAAAACATCCCCGGGGTACAGCGGTTTTTCCACTACTATCTGCCCACCTTCCAGGCAATTCTGGAAAAATATGAGCGGATTGAGCGCAGCGGCACTATGACTGACCAGCGGGACAAGGTGGAAAAGCATCTCAAAGAGATCAAATCCGCCATGGAAAAACAGCATGCCAACCTCTATGAGGACGATATGCTGGATCTCTCGGTGGAGATGGAGGTCATGACCAGTTCCTGCAAGCAGGACGGCCTATTGACCGATGCGGATTTTGTCATCCAAAACGGGGAGAATAAAATCAATCTCACCCTGTGAGGGGGAAAACCGGGCGGGAGACCGTCCGGTTTTTGTTGCGTATGCCTAGAAAAACCGATATACTGGAATTACAATTAGACAATCAAAGGGGGATATTTGTATGAAACTCGCCGCTTATTCCTGCCGCCCATATGAAACAGCGGCATTTGACCGGTATGAAAAGGAGCTGGGCTGCACCGTCATCCGCTGCACCGAAACCCTGTCTCTGGAAAATGCAGAGCTTTCCAAAGGGTGCGAAGGGGTTTCCATCTCCGGCTCTGGCAGACTGGACCGGGAGCTGATGGAAGCCCTTGCCGGCAACGGGGTGAAGTTTATCGCCTGCCGCAGCATCGGCTACAACCACATTGACCTGAACGCCGCCAAGGAGCTGGGCATCCGGGTTAGTAAAGGGGCCTATGCCCCCAACGGGGTGGCCGACTTTGCAGTGCTGCTCATGCTTATGTGCCTGCGCCATGCCAAACAGGCCATCGCCCGGGAAGGGGTCAACGACTACACCATCGACGGGCTCCAGGGGCGGGAGCTGCGCTGCTTGACAGTGGGTATTGTGGGCACTGGGCACATCGGACGGACGGTGGCGAAAAATCTCACCGGGTTTGGGTGCAAGATCCTGGCTTATGACCCCTATCCAAGCGAGGAGCTGGAGGGGATTGCCCAGTATGTCTCTTTGGAGGAGATTTTTGCAGAAAGCGACATTCTCTCCTTCCACGTGCCTCTCAATGAGGAGAGCCGCCATATGGTGAACCGGGAGAGCCTCAAAAAAATGAAGGACGGGGTGGTCCTCATCAACACCGCCCGCGGGGAACTGATGGACACCCAGGCCCTGATCGAAGGGGTGGAATCGGGGAAAATCGGCGCTTTGGGACTGGATGTCATCGAAGGGGAAGGGGGAATCTACTTCCAGGACCACCGGTGCAGCATCTTGCAAAACCAGGCTATGGCCTATCTGCGCCAGTTCCCCAATGTGACCATGACCCATCACATCGCCTTTTACACCGACCAGGCAGGGGATGACATGGTGCGCAACGCCCTCACTAGCCTCAAACAGTTCGAGGAGGGGGGCGTCTGCCCGTTGGAAGTCACCGCCGAGTAGATCTTTTTTGGAAATGAAATTCCAACTGTTTCCACTTGCAGAAAGAGGGTTTGGTAGAAAAATACAAAAAATTCCTTTAAAATCCTTTTCCATCTATGGAACCCACTGAACCTGCGGCAAACTATTCAAAAAAGATTGATTTCTTGCCCCATATCCACTAAAATAAACCCTGTGATCCAAGCGGGCGTTTGGATCGGCTTTTTGGGAGATACAGCAAGAAGGAGGTTGTGCTTTATGCAAAAGTGCTGCAAATATGCGCTGCGCAAAATCGCATGGACCCCGTATACCCCAAAAGCAGATTTCTAAAAAACAAGGCCGAGGTGCAACTGCACCTCGGCCCTTTTCATTTTGAACAGGGGGTACTTTGCAATGGAAAAACGGGAGCAGCTCTACGAGGGCAAAGCCAAAAAAGTGTTCAAAACCGATGATGAGAATCTCTATCTGGTGCAGTACAAAGACGATGCCACCGCCTTCAACGGCCTGAAAAAAGGGACGATCCAAGGCAAAGGGGTCATCAACAACAAGGTGACCAACTTCTTGATGCAGATGCTGGAGGCCAAGGGCATTCCGACCCACTATGTGCAGCAGCTCTCCGACCGGGAGACCTTGGTGAAAAAAGTGGAGATCATCCCGGTGGAGGTGGTAGTGCGCAATATCGCCGCCGGTGGCCTGGCCAAGCGGATGGGCCTTCCCGAAGGGACCCCTATGGCTTCCACCGTGCTGGAGTACAGTTATAAAAACGACCAACTGGGCGACCCTATGATCAACGAGACCCATGTCTATGCCATGGGATTGGCTACCCCGGAGGAGATGAAGGCAATCCAATCCTATGCCCTTCAGATCAATGACATCCTGCGGGGGTATTTGAAGGAAGCGGATATCGACCTCATCGATTTTAAGCTGGAATTTGGCCGCACTCCCGATGGAGCCGTGATCCTGGCCGATGAGATCAGCCCCGACACCTGCCGCTTTTGGGACAGCACAACAGGGGAAAAACTGGATAAAGACCGGTTCCGCCGGGATTTGGGCAATGCGGAAGGCGCATACCAAGAGGTTATGAAGCGCCTGATGGGGGAATAATGATGGAGTGGCAGTCGGAACTCCATGAGGAGTGCGGAGTATTCGGGATCTACAGCCCTGACGGGGTGGATGTGGTCTCGGCCAGTTACCACGGCCTCTATGCCTTGCAGCACCGGGGCCAGGAGAGCTGCGGAATCGCGGTCAACGACCGGGGGGTGATCTCCTGTTACAAGAATTTGGGCCTGGTTGGTGAGGTGTTCCAACCATCCCTGCTGAAGTCGATGAAGCGGGGGCAGATTGCCATTGGTCATTGCCGTTATGCCACCACAGGCAGTCAGGTGCTGGAAAATGCCCAGCCGCTGCTCATCCGCCATCGCAAGGGGAATATGGCTCTGGCCCACAACGGCAACCTGACCAACGCCACCGAGCTGCGGGAGGAGTTTGAGCTTCAAGGGGACATTTTCTACGGCACCTCAGACACAGAGGTCATCGCCCACGCCATCACCCGGGCCCGGCTGACCGCGCCCAGCATCGAAGCGGCGGTGGAGGCCGCCATGCACCGGCTGTCTGGGGCCTATTCTCTGGTGATCACCAGCCCCCGCAAGCTGATTGCCGCCCGGGATCCTATGGGGTTCCGCCCCCTCTGCATGGGCCGGCTGGGGGAGAGCGTCATCTTCGCCAGCGAGAGCTGTGCCCTGGACGCGGTGGGGGCTGTCTTTGTCCGGGACATTGAACCCGGCGAGATCGTAGCTGTCAGCCAGGAGGGGATTACCAGCCACAAATCCCACTGCGGCAGACGGGGTTCCCAGTGTATTTTTGAATACATCTATTTCGCCCGGCCGGATTCGGTCATCGACGGGTGCAGTGTCCATGAGGCCCGTTTAAGGGCGGGGGTGTTGCTGGCCCGGCGGCACCCTGTCCGCGCTGATGTGGTGGTGGGCGTCCCCGATTCCGGGCTGGACGCCGCATTGGGGTATTCCCAGGAGAGCGGCATCCCCTATGGGGTCGGGTTTGTGAAAAACCGGTATATCGGCCGCACCTTTATCGCTCCAGGGCAGAAGCAGCGGGAAAATGCAGTCCGCATCAAGCTCAATCCTCTGGCCAGCACCGTCCAAGGGAAGCGAGTGGTGCTTATCGACGACTCCATTGTCCGGGGGACCACCAGCCGGCAGATCGTCAAATTGCTGCGGGATGCCGGGGCCAAGGAGATCCACCTGCGCCTTTCTTCACCGCCCTTCCTCTATCCCTGCTATTTTGGAGTGGATGTGGACTCCAGAGAAAACCTCATCGCCTGCCGCCATTCGGTGAAGGAAATCGCCTGGATCATCGGGGTGGACAGCTTGGGATATTTGGGGGTGGAGGATCTGCCCAACCTGGTTCCCCGCTGCACCCACGGCATCTGCGATGCCTGTTTTACCGGCAACTATCCAGTGCCGCCGCCTGCGGTGGGGGACAAATGCCAGTTTGAAGCTTAACAACAAGGAAAGGACGTAGGTTTATGGAACGACACGACCGGTACATCAGCCCTTTTGAGACCCGGTACGCCAGCCGGGAGATGCAGTATATCTTTTCGGAGGACAATAAATTCAAAACTTGGCGCCGGCTGTGGATTGCCCTCGCCAAGGCGGAGAAGGCCCAGGGCCTGCCCATCACTGAGGAGCAGATCGCCCAGCTGGAGGCCCACAAGGACGACATCAACTATGAAGTTGCCATCGCCCGGGAAAAAGAAACCCGCCATGATGTGATGAGCCATGTCCACGCCTATGGGGTCCAATGCCCTGAGGCAAAAGGGATCATCCACCTGGGGGCCACCAGCTGCTATGTGGGGGACAACACCGATATTCTGATCATGCGGGAGGGCCTCCAGCTAGTGCGGCGCAAGCTTTTAAGCGTCATCGCCCTGCTGGCGGCTTTTGCCAGGAAATACAAGGATATGCCTGCCTTAGCATATACCCACCTTCAGCCTGCCCAGCTGACCACGGTGGGCAAGCGGGCCACCCTGTGGGTGAACGAGCTTTATATGGACTACCAGGAGGTGGAGCACCGCCTAGACAACCTGGCCCTGCGGGGCATCAAGGGGACCACCGGCACCCAGGCCAGCTTTGTGGAACTGTTTGACGGGGATTCGGTCAAAATCAAGGCCATGGAGCAGGCCATCGCCGCGGAACTGGGCTTTGACAAGGTGATCCCCGTCTGTGGGCAGACCTACAGCCGCAAGGTGGATTCCATGGTTTTAAACACCCTCTCCGGCATCGCCCAAAGCGCCATGAAATTTTCTGGTGACATGCGGATCCTGCAAAACTTCAAAGAGATGGAGGAGCCCTTTGAAGCCCACCAGATCGGTTCCTCCGCCATGCCCTACAAGCGCAATCCCATGCGGTGCGAACGGATTACCGCCCTGGCCCGCTATGTGATGATAGACGCCCTCAACCCCGCTTTTACCGCAGGCACCCAGTGGTTTGAGCGCACTTTGGACGACAGCGCCAACAAGCGCATCGCAGTGGCGGAAGCGTTCCTGGCCACCGACGCCATCCTGGGGATTCTCCTGAACGTCTGCGACGGCCTTGTGGTGTACGACAAGGTGATCCGCGCCCGAGTGATGAGCGAACTGCCTTTTATGGCCACCGAAAACATCATGATGAGCGCAGTCAAAAAAGGTGGAGACCGGCAGGAACTCCACGAAAAGCTGCGGCAGCATTCCATTGAGGCAGCCCGGGTGGTCAAGGAGGATGGAGGGAAAAACGACCTGATCGAACGGATCTGCGCCGACCCCAGCTTCGGCCTTCACCGGGAGGAAGTCGAAGGGATTCTCGACCCTCAAAACTTCATTGGCAGGGCTGGGGAGCAGGTGGAGGAGTTCCTCACCGGATGTATTGACCCCCTGCTGGAAGAGCACAAAGACTTGCTTGGCGAACGGGTTCAACTGACCGTTTAACATCGAGATTTGAAAAGGAGGCGTTCTTATGCCTGGATATGTTGTCGTCGGAACCCAGTGGGGGGACGAGGGAAAAGGAAAGATTGTCGATGTCCTCAGCCAGCGGGCGGACTGTATCGTTCGCTTCCAAGGGGGGAATAACGCTGGCCACACCGTGGTGGCGGGCGGACAGAAAAATGTGCTCCACCTGCTGCCCTCCGGGGTGCTCAACCCCAATGCCAAATGCATCATCGGCCCCGGGGTGGTGGTGGATCCCTTTGTCCTGTTGGAGGAGATGGATGTCCTTGCCTCCAAGGGAATTTGTACCGACCACATTTTTATCAGCGACCGGGCCCACCTGCTGCTGCCCTACCATGTGCGGCTGGACTGTTTGCAGGAAGCCCGGGATGACACCCGGAAAATTGGCACCACCAAACGGGGCATCGGCCCCTGTTATGCGGATAAATACACCCGCACCGGCCTGCGGGTCTGCGATTTGGAGGACTGGGAAGCATTCTCCCAAAAACTGAAACATGTGGTCGAGCTGAAAAATGAGATGATCACCAAGGTTTACGGCGGCGAGCCCTTCGACGCTGGGGAGCTGCTGGAAAAGCTGAAGCCAGCCCGGGAGCGGATTCTGCCCAGGATCATCGAATCGGTGACCGAAGTGAATGAGGCGCTGGACCAGGATAAAACGGTGATCTTTGAAGGTGCTCAGGCGGCGATGCTGGACATCAACTACGGCACATACCCCTATGTGACCTCCTCTTCGCCTACAGCGGCGGGGGTATGTACCGGCGCTGGGGTCGCCCCCCAGAAATTAGACCACATCATCGGGGTGGTGAAAGCTTATTCCACTCGGGTGGGGGAGGGTCCCTTTGTCACCGAGCTTCTGGATGAAACCGGTTCCCTCATCCGGGAGCGGGGTGGGGAGTACGGCGCCACCACCGGTAGGCCCCGCCGCTGCGGTTGGCTGGATATGAACGTGGTCCACCATGCGGCGGTGATCAACGGCCTCACCGATTTGGTGGTCACCAAGCTGGATATCCTCTCCGGCCTGCCGGAGGTGAAAATCTGCACAGGGTATGAGGTGGATGGAACGGTGGTGCGCCACATCCCTGCGGCGGTTGAGAAGGTCGCCCGAGCGAAACCTGTTTATGAGGTGCTCCCCGGCTGGAAGGAGGACATCTCCCGCATCAGCCGGTTTGAGGACTTGCCCGCCAACTGCCAGTCGTATTTGAAACGGATGGAGGAGTTGGCCGGGGTGCGGATTTCTATGGTGTCGGTGGGCCCGGATCGGGAGAACAACATCCCTCTATACGACATCATGGAAGAATAAGAATCTCTTTCGGGGTTGGATGAACGCCATCCGGCCCCTTTTTCTACCCTTCTATAGTTTTTACACCGGACAGGATCCAATTCTTTTTCAAAAATTCATCTATTTGGGTGGGTTTTGTGTTACAATGATCGCAAAGCGATCATTGGGGAAGAAATCCTTGTCGGGCCGAAGGCCCTCCTGCGGCGAAGCCGCACCAGGATTTTTCCGGTCTGTGCAGACTTTGTGGTAGAATAATCGCAAAGCGATCATTGGGGAAGAGCCCCTCGTGAAACGCCGCGGGCAAATCCTTTGGCGGAGGATGCTTCTCAAATCCAAAGCAGTATCGCCGGAAGGGCCAGTGTGCCCAGAAACAATCCGAAAGGGATGATTGGATGAAACAGCCAACTATTGCAGTTCTGCCACTGGGAGGAAAACTTTACCAACGTTATATGGAGCATATGTACCTTTCCTCGTTGCGCCGGTCGGGTGCTCAGGTGGTGGTTCTGCCCCCAGTGGTGAGCCAGGGGGAACTGGAGTGGATCGCCCGGGCCTACGACGGGTTTTTGTTCACCGGCGGGGCGGATGTGGAACCAGCCCTTTATGGAGAGGAGCGGATCCTTCAATGCGGCCCCATCGATTCGGTGCGGGACGCTATGGAACTCCCACTCTTTCGGTTGGCACTTCGGGAAGAGAAGCCTATTTTAGCCATCTGCCGGGGATTTCAGGTGATGAATGTGGTCTTCGGCGGGAGCCTTTTCCAGGATATCCCTACCCAGCGGCCCGGTTCCCTGGATCACTCACAAGTGGAGAAACTTCACGGCCTCGCCCACAGTGTCCGGGTGGAGTCCGGCACCCGGTTGCACCGGGCAGTGCGGGCAAATGCGCTGCGGGTCAACACCTTGCATCACCAGGGGATTGACCGCCTTGGCGGAGGGCTAGTGGTCTCCGCCCGCAGTGAAGACGGCCTGATTGAGGGGATTGAATCGTTGGATCACCGCTATGTAGTTGGGGTGCAGTGGCACCCGGAACTGCTCTCCGGCCTGCGTCCACAGCACCAGCGCATCTTCGATGAGTTTGCGGCCCACTGCCAGTAAGCTCTGGCATCCAGCTTGGGCAAATAAAAGAAAGCGGACGCCTCCTCTGCCGCAGCGCAAAGGGTAATCCCATGCGCGGGAGGGGAGGCGTCCGCTTTCTTGCTGGAAATAGGGAAGTTAAGCCTGTAAAGTTGCTTGGACATAGGTGCGGGCGCCCAGCTCCTGATCCAGGGAGTAGAGGCCCTTGGGGTCCCGGCCGAATAGTTCAAACCGCTGGATCAGATCTTCAACGGTTTTTTCTTCTTCGCCCTGTTCTTTCACAAACCAGTCCAAGAACTGCATGGTGCGGAAATCCTTGGCCTGGTAGGCGGCAGCGTAAATTTCATGGATGGAGCGGGTTACATACTGCTCGTGTTCCAGGGAAGCCTTCAAAGGGTCTAGGAAGTCTTTAAAATCCCCTTCAGGGTTTTTGATGGCGCCCATCTTCATCTTGGCGTTGTTATCCAGCAGGTAGGTGCGGATCAGCATGGCGTGATCCCGTTCCTCCTGGGCCTGGACAAAAAACCAATTGGCAAAGCCGTTTAGGCTGGCCTCCTCGTAATAGTTTGCCATGGAGAGATAAAGGTAAGCGGAGAACAGCTCCTTGCCGAACTGGTCGTCTAATAGGGTGACAATGGTTGGATCCAACATAAATTGCAGCCTCCTTTTTCTGGTGGAATGTCCGGCGGGGACATCCCATAAATGGGGTAAATGGTTCCATCCCTACTGTTCCCCAACTGGAAAAAAGTATGCGGATTCCAAATAGGGAAAGGGGACCCACCGTTCAAAAATAGCGGCTTTTTGTTGCCTATTCCACCACATCCAGTAGGCGGTACAGCAACACCTCTTGAAGCTTAAATACGGTCTCAGGGTCGCCGGTGAAGGAGACGGAGCGGGGATTGAGCCTCTTGACACCAGGGATGAGCACAGCAGCGTCAGCGGAATTGGAATCCTTATAATCCACTTCCATAGTCAGCTCTTCCATGTTGTCCAGGCGCAGGGGCTTAATCTCATCCCGGCGGGCCAGAGCAGCCATGACGCCGTCATAGATTTTCTTGCGGGCAACGGTGGGGTGAATCGACACGGCAGAGTAGCGGGTGATGCCCTCTTTCACCACAACAGTCTCCATGTTGGGAACAAAGGCTTTGCATTCCTCAGCCAGAGCAACGTCGCCGATGCAGCAGACCAGAGGCACCCCATAGAAACCGGCCACCAGAGCGTCAGCAACGGTCTCGGTGTTCATGGTTACTCCGTTGAAGCGCAGGTTGTAAATTTTAAAGCCGTTGAAGCAGTGGTCATACACGCCGCCCACATGTTGTCCGGCGCCGGCATGGCCGAAGGAGATGTAAGCATCAAAGGTGCTGTCAATGCCTTCCATCTGTAAAGAGTTGCGCATGGAGCCGGAAATGAGCTTGCAGCGGGGGTCCATGTCTTCTAAAATTAGGTTTTCCATGTCGCCATGGCCATCACAGACATAGACTTCATCGTAACCCGAGTCAAAGCAGGCGCGAATAGCGGCGTTGACATCCTCAGCTAAGCGTTTGCGGGCAATGGTGTAGTCAGGCTTAGATCTCCAGGACTGCAGCCGAGAGACGTTGCCCTCCATCCCTTCAATATCAGCAGAGATAAATGCTTTTTTCATGTTACAACCTCCTGTTTTTTGGCAAAAGCCCCCTTGCATTACTATTTATAGTATAACATCTAATATATTCCTTTTCAATTGGCAGAAAGAGATCCCGTCCAGAAAATAAGTTCAGACATTTGTGGAATTTTAAGCGGGTGCGCTTAAAATTGCCTGGTTGGGTAAGGCGGAATTGTTATTTTTGAAGATGAAGTTACACAATGCCCAGGTGCTCCATCAAGATTTTGCCCCCCATCAGCACCAGGATCACCCCGCCGAACAGTTCGGCCCGGGTGCTGTACTTGGCTCCGAACAGGTTGCCGATCTTCACCCCAGCGGCGGAGAATAAGAAGGTGGTGATGCCGATCAAGGTCACCGAGGGAAGGATATCTACCTCCAAAAAGGCGAGTGTCACTCCAATGGCCAAGGCGTCGATGGAGGTGGCGATGGCCATGGGCAGCATCGCCCGCCAGCCAAAGGAGGAATCCATCCGTTCGCATTCCTCGCACCCGCTGGAGGCTTCTTTGATCATGTTGCCGCCGATGAGCCCTAACAGGATAAAGGCGATCCAATGATCCACACTGGTGATCATTTGAGAAAAATGGGTGGCAAGGGAATAACCGGCCAGCGGCATCATCGCCTGGAATCCGCCGAAATACAAACCGGTGATGGCGCTCTCCCGCGCACCTGCTTTGCGCACCGAAAGCCCCTTGCAGATGGAGACGGCGAAGGCGTCCATGGAGAGGCCCACCGCCAGCAGAATCAATTCCCAAAAACTCATATGTTTTCCCCTTTCCTGGTTGAATGCGCGTCCTGAAACACAAAAAAAGAGACCTGCCCCGCTGTTTAGCGGGGACAAGTCTCGTTGTTTCAAACACAGCCAGGCCCAAAGCAGGGCCAGTTTGTTGACTGGGTTACGCAATTTTGCGCCAACTACTCCCTTATCTTAGCCCATTCTAACATTAATTTTCCAATTATGCAAGGGTTCGAGGCAGTAAAATTGGGGGAAACATAGGGCCGATGACACAAATATGGGCAAAAAAGGCAGGGCTAAACCCGCTTTTCATAACAATTGAAAAGATGTGGGTTCTCAAAAAGGGAAATCTGCCCAACCAGCTCATAGCCCAATTTGCAGAACAAGGCGTTCATCTTGGCGTTAACGGAGTTGGTGTCGGTGCGCACGGCGACGGCACCGGCATCCCGCGCCGTCTGCTCGGCAAAGGCGAGAAGCTTGGTCCCGATCCCCTTGCGCCGGTATAGTGGGTTGACCGCCATCCGATGGGCGACCAAGACAGGGCCTTGGTACTTCCAGGGCATGGGGGAGTACTCTTGGGGTTCTACGCTATTGATGCAGACAAACCCAGCCAGGGAGCCGTCTTCCGCCACATCCACATAGAGGTCGCCGTTTTCCACATCCTTTTCAAAATCGCAGGCCAGGGGGTAACGGTCGTTCCACTGGGTGTTGCCGTAGCTTTTCATCTCTTCAATGGTGGCGCGGATGATCTCCATAATGGGTTCCACGTCTTGTTTTACTGCTTTTCGGATCATAGGGGATGCCTCCTTAAGGGTGTTTCAGCCTCTGCCATTCTTCGTCGCTGTTCTCCCGCATCCGGCGTATCAAGTCCAGCACAAGGGATTCTTCCTCCGGGGAGAACCCGGCAAAGCAGGTTTCAATATTGTGGTTTTCCAGGTCGAGGATCGTCTGGTATAGCCGGGGAGCCTCCCCTGTGGGGAACAGGCGGAACCCCCGCTTGTCCCGGGGATCGGGCTCTTTGGCGACAAGGTCGATCTCGACCAGCTTTTGCACCGCCTTGGTTGTGGTGGTTTTGTCCATCCGCAGCACGGCGGCTAGTTGGGTGGGGGTGATACCGGGGGATTCACAGATCCGGGTGAGGAAGGGGAATTGCCCCCGCTGCAATCCGTAGGTGCGAAGCGCGGCATCGTTGATGCTGTGGATGGAGCGGGAAAGGGCGCCAATTTCCCGCAGGATCTCGCTTTTGAGCATGGATATCAGCCTCCAATTAGTTGAAATTTCAACTAATTTTAGTATACCAGAGCTTTGCCAAAAGTCAAGGGAATACGGATCGAATTTTACAAAAAAATAGCAAGCAGCCGCGGGCAAAACAAAATCCCCCGCTCCGAATGGACAGGAGCGGGGGCGTCGGTTTATCGGGCGGGGACGGTCTGTTCTCTTTCCATCTGGAGAAGGCGGACCACTTCCCCGGCGGTGGAACAGGAGAGGGCTTGGCGGGCGATCCTGCGGCAGGCGCCGGTATCCAGCCTGGAGATCCCCTCTTTTAAGGCGGGGATGGCTGCGGGAGTCACCACAAAGTTGGTCAGGCCCATCCCCAGGAGGAGAGGGGTAGCCAGGGGATCTTTTGCCATCTCCCCGCAGAGGGAGCAGGGAATCCCCTCTTCAGCGGCGCGGTCCAGCACCATCTGAATCACCCGCAGAACCGCGGGGTGGAGGTAGCTCCCCAGCTGGGGAAGGCATTCCCCATTGCGGTCGGCGGCCAGCAGGTATTGGGCCAAATCGTTGCTGCCGATGCTGAAAAAATCGCAGTGGGGAGCCAGTAGGTCGCACAGGAGGGCGGCGGATGGGACCTCCACCATAATGCCCTCCCGGATGGCAGGATCAAAGGGGAGCCCCTCCTGGGCCAGCTGTTTTTTAGCGGTGTCCATCCATTGCTTGGCGGCCTGAAGCTCTTCCAAAGAGGTGATCATAGGGTACATGACCTGGATGTCCGCCTGGGCGCTGGCCCGAAGGATGGCCCGCAGCTGGCACAAGAGGATTTCAGGTTGGCGCAGGGTGAGCCGGATGCCCCGCGTCCCAAGAAATGGGTTCTCCTCTTTGGGGATGGGAATGCAGGGGGAGGGCTTATCCCCGCCGATGTCCAGGGTGCGGATGGTGAATCTCTGTCCCCCTAGCTGCCGGGCGATCTCTAGGTAATATTGAAGCTGTTCCTCCTCGCCGGGAAGGGATTCCCGGTTGTGGAAGAGGAATTCGGTGCGCAATAGGCCCACCGCGTCAGCGGCGTACTCCACCGATTTTTGTGCGGTTCGGCTGTCGGAGATGCTGCTCTCCACCCGGATGGGAAGCCCATCCGCTGTAACGGAGGGGAGGAGGGCCTGCTGGGCCAGCTGGCAGACGCGTTCCCCTTCCTCTTTGACTAGGCGGGCCAGTTCGGTTTTCCGCCGATGGGTGAGTCCGCATTCCACCTTGCCAGATGCTCCATCCAAAAAGAGGGGCTCCCCGGATTTGGCCGCCTCCACAGCGTGGGGGCAGCCCACCACAGCGGGAATTCCCAAGCTGCAGGCCAGAATGGCGATGTGGGAGGTCAGGGTTCCCCCGGCGAGGACAATCCCTTTGATGCAGGCGAGGTCGGCAGTTGCCAGGTCAGCGGGGGAAAGCTGGTGGGCGACCAGAACCACCTCCCGCTCCAGACCAGCCAGGGAGGGGAGCTCCTCCTGGCACAGGAGGGAGATCAGCCGGCTGCACACATCTTTTAGATCCTCCGCCCGCTGGCGGATGTAGTCGGAATTTACCTGGGCCAGCATCTGGCATAGGATGTGGCAGGCTTTTTCCACTGCGGCGGGGTCCAATCCCTGGATCAGCCCCTGGTTGACCCGTTCTTCCAGCAGGACGTCTGATACCATCTCCCGGTGGCAGAGGAGAACCTCCGCCTCAGCCCGGCGGCCAGCACCGGTCAGGGCGGCAATGGATTGGTCATACTGCCGTTTTAGCTGCTCACGGGCCTCCTCAAAACTGCGGGAGGAAGCCCTTCCCACAGGCCCCTGTTTGGGTGTCAGGCAGAAAGCCGGGGCCAAAGCCAGGCCAGAGGATGCGCCAATTCCGGTAAATACCACAAGAATCCCCCCTTTCATTTCTTATATTATAATACATATGACCAAGAAATGGTAGGGGCAAGGCCGCCTTTTCCCAAATTATCCATTGGAAAATGAAATGGGAAGGGGAACTTCCAGGCGAAATCCCCTCCCTTGCAAAATAGGTGGGAATGCACTACAATTTGTAGGAAGAGAAAAGGAGGGAGACAGCTTGCAGAATCCTTTTGCTTACAGCGACGACAACAAGCGCTACCACACGCTGCATTACCACCTCCGCCACCGGTACGGCGGGCGGGTGTTTAAAGTACCCCTCAACGCCGGGTTCACCTGCCCCAACATGGATGGGACCAAAGGGGTGGGGGGCTGCACCTACTGCTCCAGCCAAGGGAGCGGGGATTTTGCCGGTGACCCCTCCCACAGCCTGGCACGGCAATTTGAGGAGCAGAAGGCCATTCTCCATCAAAAGTGGCCGAAAGCCCAGTACATCCCCTATTTTCAGGCCCGGACAAACACCTATGCCCCGGTGGAGATTCTGCGGGAGCGGTTTGAGCCGGTGCTGAAGTTCCCAGGGGTGGTGGGCCTTGCCATCGCGACCCGGGCGGACTGCCTCCCCGATGAGGTCTGCGGCTATCTGGAAGACCTCTCCCGCCGCACCGATCTGACGGTGGAGCTGGGCCTCCAATCCTTTTCAGACGAGACGGGGGAACGGATCAACCGGGGCCACACCACGGCGGAGTTTTTGGAGGGGTTTTGGAAGCTGTACCAAAGGGGCATCCCGGTCTGTGTCCACATCATCAACGGCCTCCCCGGCGAGAGCTTGGACGAGATGCGAAAGACGGCGGAACAGCTGGCCCGCCTGCCCATCCAGGGAATCAAGATCCACCTGCTCCATGTGCTGGAAGGCACCGTTCTCGCAGATCAATACCGGGCGGGGGAATTCCCGCTGCTCACCCGGGAGGAATATGTCTCGGTGGTCTGCGACCAGCTGGAGCTTCTGCCGCCCCAGGTGGTAATCCAGCGGCTCACCGGCGACGGGGACCGGGAAAAGCTGATCGGCCCCTTGTGGAGCGTCCGCAAGCGGGAGGTGCTCAACGAGATTGACAAGGAACTTGCCCGGCGGGACAGCTGGCAGGGGAAAAAATACCGGGAGGAAGAACATGGATTATAGCATGACTTCAATATTAGATGTGGCCAAGCAGTTCATCACCCAATTGGTCCCGCGGGACGGGGTGGCGGTGGACTTCACCATGGGCAACGGCCACGATACCTTTTTCCTCTCCCAATGGCTGGAAGAGGGGCATGTTTACGCCTTTGACATCCAAGAGGAGGCGGTAAAGAGCACCCGAAAACATCTAAAAGAGTGGGGTGCCCGGGAGAATTACACCCTCATCCACGCCTGCCACAGCCGGGTGAAGGAATTTGTGACGGGCCCCATCGATGGGGGGATGTTCAACCTGGGGTACCTGCCCCACAGCGACAAGGCGGTGACCACCCGCCATGAGACCAGCCTTTCCGCCATCCAGACAGCGACTGAGATGCTCAAACCGGGCGGCGTCCTGGTGGTGGCAGTTTACCCCGGCCATGGGGAGGGCGCCTTGGAGGGGGAGCTGGTTCAGAGGCTTGCCGCGGGCCTGGACAGCAGGCGGTTTGACAGCTTTTTCTACCGGCTGCTCAACCAGCCCTCCGCCCCGTTTTTGGTGGCCATACAGCGCAAGAAATAAGGGGGATGATCTCGGTGAAAGAATGGAAATCCGGGCGGGAAGCTCTCGCCCAAGCAGCGAAGGGCCAGGTGTGTTTTGTTTTTGGGGAGAGGCGTCAGGAGACTGCCTCCCTTTTGGATTTGCTTGAGGAACCCGGTTGCTCCCGCCCTGAGGAGGCCATTGACCGGGCCTTTGGCACATCTATCGCCGGAGCGAGGGCTCTCTGCGTTTTGTCGGCGTCCTCCGCCGGCGTTTTGAGCCGGATCAGCGATCTGGGCTGTGGTGGAGGGATCCTCTTTCTTTTGGTGGGGCAAGAGGATGCGCCGCCCGCAGACCTGCGTCCTTTGGCGCAGCAGCTGGAGCTCCCCTTGTTGACCCCCGCTGTGCCCCAGGACTGCGCCAGTCTCCTGGGGGAAGGCTTTGCCCTCTCCGGGAAGATCGCCGCGCCGGTGCTGGCCGAAGTGGGCCCATGGCTGCTGGATGCCGCCAGCATGGTGGAGTTTCCACAAGGGCAGAGCGCCTCTCTCCTGGATTACCAGCGGGAGAGCGGCCGGTTTGTCCGGCTTCCCGGGGCGGAAAAACAGAAAATACAGTTGGCAGAACGGCGGAAGGCGCTGCTCTCCTGGCTGGAAGTTTCCCCTTGTGTCACTAGAAAAGGGGAGGGGGAGACCGGCCTGATCGTCACCGGCGGAATGGCCCACAGCGTCCCTCAGATGGAGCGTCTCGCAGTCCTCCAGCTGGGGATGGGCTGGCCGGTAAACCTGGAGGAGATCCGCCGGTTCTCCCAATCGGTGGAGCATCTTTACCTCCTGGAAAAAGGCCGGTACCTCGCCCCCATCCTGGCCGAGGCGGGAATCCCAGTGGAACCCGGCCTCCCCTGGGCGCCCGAAGAGACCATTTCCCCGGATCTGCCCGCCCGGCCGCCCCAGCTCTGCCCGGGATGCCCCTGGCGCGGGGTGCTTTACACCTTAAAAAAGGAAAAAGCCTCTGTGTTTGTGGAAAGCGGCTGCCTCAGCTTGGGGGCTGGCCTGCTGATGAAAGGGGTGGACGGCTGCGGCGCCGGTTCGCCCCTTGCCCTGGCCATGGGGTTTGCCGCCTCCCGGCCGGGGAAGGCGGGAAAAACTGCGGCTCTTCTCACCGCACAAGGGTGGGAGGGGTGCAGCTTTGCCCAGCTTGGGGATTTTTCCTCCAGCCGGATTTTTGCGGTGGTATTGGAAGATGCTGCCCAGCCCGCCCAGCTCACCCCCCAACAGGTGGCAAGGGCGATGGATATCCCCATTGTGGAGGCAGACTCCCACAGTTTATCCCAGATCCGGGATGGGGTGCGCAGCTGTATGGCCCGGCCGGGGTCGGTGCTCATCCTTCACGGAAGCTGTGCTGCCAAGGAGGAAAGCCTTCCGGCCCATCGGGTGGACCGGGAGCTCTGTACCGGCTGCCGCCAATGCCTGCGGATGGGGTGCCCGGCCATCTCTTTCCCAGAGCACAAGTCCGCCATTGATCCAAACTGCTGTGCCGGATGCGGCCTCTGCGGGGAAATCTGCCCGGTAAAAGCTATCCAAAAGGGGGAAAAAGCATGAAACATTGGGTGATCGTCCTCTGTGGAGTACAGCCCATAGACATTTGGGCAAAGGGCCTAGCCCTGCTGCTGGAGAAATGCGGGTATGCGGCCACCCTCCAACGGGAGGGCCCGTCCCACATTGGCGGCGGGTGCCGCTGGATTCTCCGGGCAGGGGAGAAGCCTTGTTTTGCTCCAATCCGGTTGGGGGAAGCCGATTGCCTCATCGCCTTGGAGCAGTTGGAAGGGGTGCGAAACCTCCCTTTCCTCAAGGAGGGAGGAACCTTTTTCTTGGGAGAAAATCGGGAAAACCCTGCGGCTGTCAGCGCCGGGCGGGTGAATTACCCTGTGTTGGAAGAGCTTCCAGTGAAGGCCCAGCCGCTGCCTGCTTCGCCCCAAGAGACATGGGAACAGATGCTGTCAGCCTGTGAAAGGATGGGGGATTGACGGTACCGGTAAAATTTGCTATACTCAAAATAGAAGAATATATATTTATCTATATTATTTCTATTTGCCGAAAGCAGGGAGGAATTATCATGGGGAAAAATGTATTGATTTTGCTGGGCAGCCCCCGCAAGGAAGGCAACAGCCATCTGTTGGCTAAGGCGTTTGCCGAAGGCGCGGAGTCGGCTGGCCACACCGTCACATACTTTGACGCGGGCAAAGGCGGCATCGCCGGGTGCATGGCCTGCGGCGGGTGCTGGAAGACCGGCGCGGCCTGCGTTCAGAAGGACCGGATGCAGGAAGCTTACCCTCTATTGGAACAGGCGGACGTTTTGGTCATCACTTCGCCCCTCTATTTTTTCGACCTCAATGCCCAGGTGCGTGCGGTGCTGGACCGCTTCTACCCCTATGGCCGGCAGGAGCGCACCAGCAGCCTGCACATTCAGGAGAGCGTCCTGCTGATGACTGCCGCCGGGGTGCCCTACAAATTTGACGGCGCCCGGGCCACTTATGAGCTGATGGTGGAGTACATGAAATGGACCGACCGGGGCATGATCCTGGCGGACGGTGTCTGGGACAAGGGGGATATCAAAACCACAGGGTTCCTCGATCAGGCGAAGGCGCTGGGCGCGGCCTTGTAGCGATTCGATTCTAGTTTGGAAAGAAGGAGAACACTTTGAAGAAAAAGAGATTGTTTTTGGCGGCGCTGCTGCTGTCATTCTGCCTGCTGGCTGCCTGCCAGAACGGGGAAATCCCATCCAGCAGTGAGAATGTCTCTGTCCCGGTATCTGGTTCAGAACCAGCCCAGGGAGAAAATCCCCCTGATCCGGCTGAGCCCACCCCAAACCCATCGACCCCCTGGGAACCATCCATGCAAGATCCCGCCGTTCAGCCGGAGACTTATTCTGAAGGGCAGCTGGAGAAAATCATGGAGGAGATTCAGGAGAGTGAGATCGCCCCCTGTATCACCGGGGTGGAGATCAGCACCGATGGCCAAGTTTTGATCACTGCGGCCGGGGCGGAAAACATCGGGAAAATTGAGGATTTTTTAAAGACCTACCCGCAAAGGGATGCGGTGTCAATTTTAGAGCTGGCCCCCACCCCTCCCGGCGAAAATCCCACTGTATAGAGAGTAAAAAAGCGCCCCCGGCCCAGGCCGAAGGCGCTTTTTGTTTATCCAAGTACCTGCCGGGCGAACTGCACCGACTGCTGGGCATCCGCCGCATAGAAGTCTGCGCCGATGGATTTGGCGTATTCGGCGGTGAGCACCGCGCCGCCCACCATCACTTTGCACTGGGGGAGCTCCTGCCGCAGCAGGCGGATGGTCTTCTCCATGCTGGGGACGGTTGTGGTCATCAGAGCGGAGAGGCCCACCAACCGGATGTCCCGCTCCTTAGCAGCCTGCACCACTGCGGCGGGGGGGACATCTTTTCCTAGGTCAAGGATGGTGTAGCCGTAGTTTTCCAACACTACCTTGACGATGTTCTTGCCGATGTCGTGGATGTCCCCCTCCACTGTGGCCAGAAGGATGGCGCCCTTGGAATGGGTTTGAGGCCCCTTTTTGGCCAGGGTTTCTTTGAGGAGTTCAAAGGCGGATTTGGCCGCCTCTGCCGACTGGATCAGCTGGGGGAGGAAGATGCGCCCCTCCTCATAATCTCTGCCCACCTGGTCCAGAACGGGGATTAAATGGCGGTTGACGATCTCCATAGGGGGCAGGGAAGAGAGTAGGCGAAGGCAGGCTTCCCTGGCCTGTGCTCTAAGCCCTCGGGCGATGGCGTGACCGATCTCCATGTCCTGGCCCGAGGGGAGGGGCTTCGTTTCCGACTCCCCGGCAAATCGGGAGAGGAATGCGGCACAGGATGTATCCTGCCCGGTGAGGGTGGCAGAAGCGAAAAAGGCGTCCATCATCCCCTTGTTGTTGGGGTTGAGGATGGCAATATCCAGCCCGCGGCCCAGCGCCATGGAGAGAAAGGCCTGGTTGAGGGCTTCCCGTGCCGGAAGGCCAAAGGAGATGTTGGAGACGCCCAGGATGGTTTTCAGCCCCAGCTCCCGTTTGACCAGGGCGGCCGCTTCCAAGGTTTCGGTGGCATTGTGCTGCCCGGAGCTGACGGTGAGGGTCAGGCAGTCGATGAGCAGCCGCTCTTCCGGGATGCCGTAGGACAGGGCGCGGTCCCGGATTTTTTTGGCCACGGCAAGGCGTTCCCGGGCCGAGGATGGAATCCCGTTTTCATCCAAAGTGAGGCCGATGACCATGGCGCCGTATTTGCGGGCCAGAGGGAAAACCTGCGCCATTGACTCCTCTTTTCCGCTGACCGAATTGATTACAGCGCGGCCGCAGTACACCCGCAGGGCGGCCTCCAGAGCGGCGGGAGAGGAGGAGTCGAGCACCAAGGGCAGGTCCAGCACCTCTTGGAGGGCCTTGACCGCCTGTTTCATCGCCGCTGCTTCGTCGAGGCCCGGGAGCCCTACATTGACGTCCAAAAGGTGGGCGCCGGCCTCTGCCTGCTGGATACCCTGGCGGGCCAGGTAGCTGGAATCCCCATCCAACAGGGCCTGTTTCATTGCCGGTTTGCCGGTGGGATTGATCCGCTCCCCGACAATCCGGGCGCGGTCCAGCTCCACCACCTGGGAGGGGGAGCAGACCGCAGAGCGGATCACTTTTTGGCGGGAAGCGGGGCTCCTGCCTGCGACTGCTTCCCTCAGGGCGGCGATATATCGGGGATCGGTGCCGCAGCAGCCCCCCAGAATGGAGGCACCCAGATCCAGGAACCGGGCCATCCCCCGAGCGTATTCCTCCGGCCCGATTTTATAGACCGTCTCGCCGTTTTCCACCGCTGGGAGGCCGGCGTTGGCTTTGATCAGCAAGGGAAGGTTGGTCCACTGGGCCAGCTCCTGGGCGATGGGGTAGATTTCAAAGGGCCCCAGGGAGCAGTTGATGCCGATGGCATCTGCGCCCATCCCCTCCAAGGTGAGGGCCATGGCCCGGACATCGCAGCCGGTGAAGGTGCGCCCCCCCTCGTCAAAGGACATGGAGCAGAACACAGGCAGGGGGGAGTTCTCCTTGGCGGCCAGCAGGGCCGCCCGCATCTCCTGGAGGTCGGTCATCGTCTCAATGACGATGAGATCCGCCCCGGATGCGCCGGCCAATATCTGTTCCCGAAACTGCCCATAGGCTGCCTCAAAGGGGAGGGTCCCCATGGGCTCCAGCAGTTCCCCCAGGGGGCCGATGTCCAGCGCCACCAGACCGCCAAAGTCTGCGGCCGCTTTGCGGGCGATGGCCACTGCCGCTGGGATAACTTGATCTGGGGTATGGCCACTCCCTTGGAGTTTTAAGCCGCTGGCCCCAAAGGTGTTGGTGTACACCACCTGGGCTCCAGCAGCGAAGTAATCCCGGTGGATCTGCTCGATGGCATCGGGGGCGGTGAGGCAGAGAAGCTCTGGTCGTTCTCCCGTCTTCAGCCCGTGTTTGAGGAGCATAGTTCCCATGGCCCCGTCCAGCAGTAGGGGCTGGCTAAACAGTTGTTTTGTCCGGTTCACAAAAAGTCCCCCCCTTTTCGGTATGGACAGCTTTCCCAGTTTGGGCAGGAGGTACAGCTCCGGCCTGCGGCGGCGATAGGTTCTGACGATAACCCCAGGATGGCGGTCACTGATTTGCGGGGCAGGAGGATTCCCGAGCCGTTGACGGTGAGGCCGATGGTTTTGGGGGTGTCCAGCGCCCGGGTAAATTCCCGCTGTAAGCGGATGGGAAGGTCTCCATAGCCAGGGCTGAACCGCCCGGTGGCGAATAGACCGTGACATTTAGCCTCCTGGTGGACAGTGACCTCCACCCAATCGCACAGCTCCTCCACCGCAGCGGTTGCGGCAGCATCCGCCATAGCGCCAAGGGTCATATCGGTCAATTCTAGGTATTTAATCTCCTTGTCCACCTGAACCCCCAAGGTGGCGGCCATCAGCGCCACCTGGTTACATCCGGCCAGGTGGTTTGCGATGTCTTCACCTGAAAGGAGGAGGCTTGTCCCTTGGGGAACAAGCCCGGTTTCGGTGCGGCTGAGGGGAAATATCCGATAGGTGTAGAGAGGGCGGCTCACCCTGCGGATTCTCTCCCGGGCCAGGTTCAGTTTTTCCAGAAGGGAGTCCTCCAGAGGCTGGCCCTGGTACCCCAGGTAGCGCAGGGTCTCCTCCCGCCGGATGGGGAAGGGAAAAGGCTCCATGGTGACCTCCTTGTGCAGATTGTCCTGTTTATGATCAAAACATAGTTTAATTTAGTCTATTGTGAGCGGGTAATGATCTGTAAAGGGGTATATCTTTACAGATCAATTGGCTGAATTCAGATGGCTGATTCTACACAATAATGGGAAAAAGTGGTTAGCAGTAGGGGCTTGTCCGTTTTCTGGCAAGAAGTTTCGAAAATCTTCATACATTTTCCTGCTATTCATGGTAGAATAATATTATTCATTGTAGTATACTTTGTGGGAAATGTAAAGTTTTCCCATTGGGATCATCCTGTGAAACCGGAGGAATGCATGTGTACGGTTATCGTTATTATAGCTCATCGGGGGCGGCGGCTCTCCTGGGATTTCTTGCCGCGGTGGTTTCTCTGATTTTCTTGGTGCTTATGGTCTACTGGATTATCAGCTATATTTTCAGCTCCATCGCCTATTACAAGATTTCCAAGCGGCGAGGGTACCAGCGTCCCTGGCTGGCCTGGATTCCTTTTGCCCGGAATTATCTGTATGGAGCTATTGCTGATGACATCAACATCAAACGCGGCAAAAAGACCTACTTCGGCTGGATTTTGCTGGTGCTGAACCTGTGCTCCACCGGTGCGTTGGCCTTTCTGTTGGGTGACCTGCGGGCAGGCGGGCACATCGGCATGGGGGGCTATATAATCGGCAGCCCGTGGAGCAGCTTAATCGGCCTTGCTACCACCGTTTTGTATTATATTGCCTTGTCGGTGATTTACCGGGACTATATGCGCGGCCAGATCACCTTGATGCTGGTTCTTTCCATCGTGTTTCCATTCATCTCCCCCTTTGTTCTGTTTTCCATCCGCAATAAGCCGTCGGTCTCCTGTGGGGAGGCCGCCTATGGCGGTTTCGATGGCTTCGGCGGTTATGGAGGTTATCAGAATTACGGCGGGTACCAAGGGGGATACCGCCCCGGCGGCTATCCAGGGAATCATGAGACCAGAGGTCCCAAAGAATAATGGATAAAACGAAAAGCAGCTTTGGATATTCCAAAGCTGCTTTTTTCAGATTTAATCCACGTTCTCGGTGACGATCAACGTTTTATTGACAATGGCGCGCTGAGCCAGAATGGCATCCAGGATATCGCTGACCAAGTTGAACAAATTGATCAAGGTTTCCAGTTCCTGCTGGGTTTTTCCCTGGCTGGTGGCAAGGGCGATGGTGACCGCAGCAGTAACCAGCTGTTCCGGCGTCAGCACCGAGGAGGGGTGTTCCTTCTGTTTATCCTTACCCTTACATTGTGCCACAGTGCATCACATCCATATTCCCATATATAAGCGGGAGCCGGGTCGGATATGCCGTTATCGGGCAAGCCTTTTGGCCAAGGGGAGGAGCTTTTCCCGGGTGTTGAGGGAATCCTGTGCCCAGACCTGTTCCAGAAGCTGGGGAAGTATCCGCTTTGCATCCTCGGGGGAGAGCCCTTCGGCGGTTAAATCCTCTTGGCCAACCGCCAATTCCCGCAAGGTGCAGCACTGGTTGTTGCGAAGGATGTCGCCTAGCAAGAGGTTGGAGCGGTGCAGGGAGAGAATGCTGTCCACCTTGCTCCCTTGCCCCGAGTAGATGAGGGCCTTTTTGAAAAGGATCAGCCGCTGGAACAGAGGCTTGCCATATTGGGCAATCATCTTTTTCATCTTGGTGGGGGAGGTGGGGATAAAGGTGTCATAAGCCCCACAGAGCTGTTCGATGTATCCCGCCGTCAGGGAATCCAGGGCAAAATCCAACGCTGCCTGTTTGGCCAAAGCACCGGTGACAGCCCCCTTTTGCCGCTCAATGGGGAGAAGGAGCAGGGCAAGGCGGACGGTGAGATCCGGCGGGCAGTGTTCCAGTGACCGGGCCACTAAGGCGGGAAGGTTAGCTTCCCGCTCCAAAGGGGCGGCGAGGCTGGGGATTAGGGCCGACGCCACATCAAAGTAGTTGCGGATGGTACCCGCTGCATTGCTGCACATGAGGATGCGGCAGAAATCTACCGAAGCCCTCTCGGCGGGGATACCGGACAGCATAGGGGCCAGCCGGTGGATAGACGAGGCCACTGACCGGTCCATCCGACAGGAGGACAAGGCGGAAAAGCGCAGCGTCTGAAGCATGTTGAATGGGTTGCGGCGGAAGTAGATATCCGGGTCGCCGATGCCGCGGATCAGCTTGCCCTCCAGATCCTCCAGGCCGTGAAACTCGTTGACCAACCCTTTGACTGGGTGATAGGCGATGGCGTTGACCGTCAGCCCCCGGTCGGAGAGGTCCGGTTTGGGGTTGGAGCTGGAGGATTCCTGCCGGAAGGTGGCGGTCGTCACCCGCAGGGAAACGCCATCCACCACCAGCATCAGGGAATTTGGCTCTTGTTTGGGTTCTATGTGCAGTTCATTTTGAATACAGGAAGCGGCCTGTGCAAGGCTGGCGTCGGTGCAGACTTCCCACTCCGCAGGGATAAGGTCTACCAGCCGGTCCCGGACACAGCATCCCACGGCATAGGCTTCATGCCCGCTGCCGGACAATAGATCTATCAGATGATTTACCTGCAAAGGCAAACGCAAAGTCAACACAGATTCCTCCTCCCAGGCGGTGTCAAAAATGCCTGGCGATCAATTCTCATACAAACAAAAAAACCACTGTTAAAAAATTAGTATAGCACGTTTTTGGAGGGAATGCAATTGTCGCAAAGCACACAAAAAAAGCCCCCGATTTATGGCATATCCACAGGAAAAACAGGGATTTGAGCACACTTTTTGATGGGGCATTGGAAGCGGGAGAGAAGGTTGGCAACCTGCCATATTTGCTAGATGAAGATTGGTTCCTTTTGCGAATTGTTTCACAAAAGGAACCATCGGGGAAGCCGACCTCCCCGTTGCTGTGCCGCCTTGTCAATTTCGGCCCCGAAGCCAGCAGGTGTATCTGCTTCCAAAGCCTGCGGGATAGGCAATTTCCTGGAAAAAGGATAATGGATTTATTCATTCTACCCAAATGCAAGAAATCATGCATTGTTTCCCCAAAGAATGGAAAATAACCCACAAGAAGAGGGCGGTATTTTTGTTTCAAGGGGTGATTGACTTGCTTTGGGCGGAGTGCTATAGTGTAGATGCAAGATTTCTTTCATCAATAGAGATGCAGAGAAAAGCCGGTCCCAATCTTATGGGACGTACGGATTGAAAAGGGAGGAAATAACCAATGACCTATGGTGAAAAAGCGTTGATCGCCCATGAAAAAAGCAAGGGCAAAATCGAAATGAAAAGCAAACTCCCCGTGACCAATGCAGAGGAGCTGAGCATCGCCTACACCCCTGGCGTGGCCCAGCCCTGTCTGGAAATCAGCAAAAACAAAGAGGACGCCTACCGCTATACCGCTAAGGGCAACCTGGTGGCAGTAGTCACCGACGGCACCGCTGTCCTCGGCCTGGGCAACATCGGTCCCGAAGCTGCCATGCCGGTGATGGAGGGCAAATCCATCCTCTTTAAGGCATTTGCCAATGTGGATGCTTTCCCCATCTGCCTGGACACCACCGACACAGAGGAGATCATCAAGACCGTCAAATACCTGGCTCCTACCTTTGGCGGTATCAACCTGGAGGACATCGGCGCCCCCCGCTGCTTCGAGATTGAGAAGCGCTTGCAGGAAGAGCTGGATATCCCGGTGTTCCACGACGACCAGCACGGCACCGCCATCATCGTCTCCGCGGCGGTGATCAACGCCTTGAAGATTGTAGGAAAACCCATTGAAACCGCCAAATTCGTAGTCAACGGCTGCGGCGCTGCCGGCAGCGCTACCATCAAAATGCTGATGAACCTGGGCGCTACTGACATCCTTGCTGTGGATCTGCCCGGCATCCTCAACACCGATATGAAAGGCAAAATCGACGACGCCAAGTATCACCTGGCTGAAATCACCAACAAAGACCACAGATCCGGCGGCCTGAAGGAAGCCCTGGTGGGTGCGGATGTGTTTATCGGCGTTTCTGCCCCCAACATTGTCACCGCTGACATGGTCCGCTCGATGAACAAAGACGCCGTCGTCTTTGCCATGGCCAACCCCGTCCCTGAGATCATGCCCGACGTGGCAAAAGAGGGTGGAGCCCGGGTGGTCGGCACCGGCCGTTCCGACTTCCCCAACCAGATTAACAACGTGGCGGTATTCCCCGGTATTTTCCGCGGCGCGCTGGATGCCAGAGCCCACAAGATCACTGAGGAAATGAAGGTCGCCGCCGCCTACGCTATTGCGAATGTCGTCACTCCTGAGGAGCTGAATGAGGACTATATCCTGCCCGGCCCCTTTGACAAACGGGTTCCTCTGGCTGTGGCGGAAGCGGTCAAATCCACCTGGGAAAAGAGCGGCAAATAAGTTGTTTTCACAAAGGAGAGTGCAGTCGGCACTCTCCTTTTTTATGTAGGCAGGGAGGATTGGCTCTACGTCTGGGAGGATTTTGTGCTATAATAAGGAAAATGGCCGCCGCGAGCAGGTTGGGCCATCTAGAAACACATGGCAATAGGGCACAAGGCAGCCCATCATTTATAAGGAGGGACCTATGAATTATCAAGAGCGCTTTGAGGAAATTTACACCGCCCACATCACCCGGGAAGGTTCCAAAGAACTGCTGGACTGGCTGCGGAAAACCGATTTTTTCACCGCCCCGGCCAGCACCAAATACCACTGCGCCTGTGAGGGGGGATTGGTGCAGCACAGCGTCAACGTCTATGAGGTGTTGCGGGAGAAACACTTTGAAGAAGGGGACAGTGAGGAGAGCTTTGCCATCTGTGGGCTGCTCCATGACCTGTGCAAGGCCCAGTTCTACAAAGTGAGCACCCGCAACGTAAAGAATGAAGCCACCGGCCAGTGGGAAAAACAGCCCTTTTATATGGTGGAGGACAGCTTCCCCTACGGCCATGGGGAAAAATCGGTGTTCTTGATTGAGCGCTTTCTACGGCTCAAAACCAGCGAGGCCATGGCCATCCGCTGGCATATGGGCGGGTTTGATGAGACGGCCAAGGCCGGCGGGTTCTCCATCAGTGTGGCTTTTGAGAAATACCCCATTGCAGTAAAGCTTCACTTGGCGGACTTGGAGGCCACTTATCTGCGGGAGAAAAACACCTCCGCCGTCAACAGGAAATAGCCCGATGAGGTGCAGCCAAGGGCGAGACATATGGATGGAAGAGCGGCTGACACACTTGCCATCGATAGGGCAGGGGAGATTGTGAGGTTTTTTGTTGCATCCTGGGGCATATGGTGCTAAACTAATACAATATGCCCTTCCAATCAATCTTACAAAGAAATGGAATGATGATTTCGTGGAACTCTCCCTCCTCCTGGGCAAACAAGTGTTGTCCATGCTGGTGATGATGCTGGTGGGCATCTTCGCCGCTAAGACCCACCTGGTGGATTCTTCCGCCAACAAGTCCCTATCAACTTTGGTTTTGTACATCTTCTCGCCCTGCGCATTGCTGGCTGCCTTCCAGATGGATTTTGACGCCCAAAAGCTGGTTTCTCTGGGGGTGGTCACCTTTTTTGCGGTGATTGCCCACCTGTTCTTTATCCTGATGGCCCAGTTTGTCTTTTTCCGAAAAAAGACTGCCTTTTCCAATGCCAACCGGGCGGCGCTCATCTATACCAACTGCGGCAACCTGACCATCCCTTTGATCAGTGCGACTCTGGGGCAGGAAGCGGTCTTTTACTCCTGCGGTTACATGCTGGTTTCCAGCATCCTCTTGTGGACCCACGGCCGGGTGGTGATGAGCGAAGACATCCGCAGCATTTCGGTGAAGAACATCGTTTTTAACTCCAATATTATCGCCATCGTGGTGGGGCTGGGTATGTTTTTGACCGGACTGCGGTTTCCTTCTGTCCTGGATAGTGCGGTCAATTCCTATTCTGGGGCGATGGGCGCGGTTTCCATGCTTGCCTTGGGCCTGATGCTGGGCGGAAACAACCTCAAGGAGATTTTTGCGGACAAGCGGGTCTATTGGGTCTGCTTCTTGAGGCTCATCGCCCTGCCACTCCTGCTGATTCTCTTTTTCAAGTTCACCGGTTTGGCATACATTGTCTCCAACGGCAAGGAGCTGCTGACGGTGGTTCTCATCGCCGCATTTGCGCCGGTGGCCGCGGCGGTTGCCATGTTCGCCCAGCTGTTTGAGAAAAATCCGGATTACGCTTCCCGTTTGACCGGCGTTTCCACCATGCTAAGCATCGCGTCGATGCCTTTGATGGTCGCAGCCAGCCAAATTCTGCTGTAACACGTTCGGAAAGTCCGCACAGGGGGATGATTCTCCCTGTGCGTTTTTGTATGGGGATCTTCTACAAGGGATAGTGCTGCATCTTCGTATGATTTTTTTGTAAGAAAAACCCAATATATACCAAATTTGTAAAGTTTTTGGGGTGGATGTTCTCTCTTTTAACACGGATTCTGTTTAACCATTCTGTGAAAAACATCCAAAATAGTGACAGAAGATTTACAGACAATGGACATGATGCAAAAAATATGCTAAAATGAAGCAAATCGGTGCAACAAAAGTGCGCCAGTTTTAATCGTATGGATACGAGCTAAAGGAGGATACCCCAATGAAAAAATTTCTGGCGCTGACCCTTGCCGGTGCAATGGTTTTGACCTTTGCCGCTTGCGGTCAGACAAAGAAGACCGCTGAAGAGGTGTATGCGGAAGCGGTTGCCAAGAATGCGGCTCTGACTTCAACCCAAGCCAACATGACAATGGACCTCGACATGGACATGGGCGGTATGTCCCTCGGCATGAAGATGGACATGGTCATGAAGATGAAGAAAGCTGATGACAAGTTTGAAATGGCGATGACTGGCGGCACCACTGTCATGGGCCAGAGCATCGACATGGCTGTCTACTACAAAGATGGCTACAACTACACCAACGCCATGGGCACTAAGGTCAAACAAGCCATGGATTTGGAGGCAATTGCCAAACAGGCCGAGAGCATGACCATGGATTCTGCCCCCGTGGAATACTTGGAGAACCTGACCATGACCGAGGCCGACGGCGTCACCACCCTGACCTACACCATTAGCCAGGACAAGATGAAAGAGTATTTTGACCAGGCTATGAGCACCGCTGGTGAGAACGCCATCCCCGAGGGCACGGAGATGAACTTTGAGTCGATGAACGGCACTGCCACCGTGAACAAAG